>JBOFKE010000281.1:0-7182 GCA_051657185.1 Bacteroidales bacterium
ATGTTATTTGATTATCCCGGTACTTTTATGTTATTGGGTGCTATATTTTTATGTACGACCGGTGCAGAAGCTCTTTATGCCGATCTGGGACATTGCGGAATTAAGAATATACGTATGACCTGGATCTATGTAAAAACAATGCTTATGCTTAACTATCTGGGACAAGGAGCATGGTTAATTACTCAAATGCATCATACCAACATAAATGACAACCCTTTTTATATGATGATGCCTCATTGGTTTGTTATCCCCGGAGTATTAATTGCTACAATGGCTGCTATTATTGCCAGTCAGGCACTTATTTCGGGAACATTCACGCTGGTGAGTGAAGCTATTTCATTAAATTTCTTTCCACATTTGAAGATAAAGTATCCGACGATTATAAAAGGGCAGATGTATATTTCACGTATCAATATATTCTTATGGTTAGGAAGTATGTTTGTCGTGGCCTATTTCCGCGAATCGAGTAGAATGCAGGCTGCTTATGGACTTGCTATTTCTATCACGATGCTTATGACAACTATCCTGATGACTTTTTATCTAATCCGAAAAGGAACAGCACGCTGGAAAATCTGTTTATTTACAACGACTTTCTCTATTATAGAAACAGCCTTTCTGATTTCTAATATGCAGAAATTTTATCATGGAGGATGGTTTACGCTTGCTTTAGCAGCCTTTTTCTCAATATCTATGTTTGCCTGGACAAAAGGTAGTGAAATTCGCAAACGCTTCCTGAAATATGTACCATTGAATCAGTATCTGCCGGTTATTGAAGCAGTATCAGCAGATACTCAAATTCCTAAAACATCTTCTCATTTGCTTTACATGTTAAATACAAACGAGAAGAATCTGGTAGATGATGATATAATATTCTCCTTATTGAACCATTCTCCAAAAAGAGCTGATGTGTATTGGCTTATAAATTTGACAATCGATGAAGCGCCATATACTTGCCAATATACAATCGAAACGATCGAAGCACAAAAGATATTTCGGGTTAATATTGTACTGGGATTCAGAATGGAGCCTAAAATAAATATGTACTTCCTTCAGATTCTCAATCAGCAGGCTGCTTTGGACAATGTGGATAAAGTGAGTCAGTACCCATCATTACGTTCACGTAATTATTTAGCCGATTATCGTTTTGTAGTTATTAACCGGATTAAAAATCTCGAATTACCATTAAGTCAGTATCAGGATTTCATTTTATCCTACTATTATTTTATGGAGCGTATCGGAACAGATGCGATTGAGAATTATGGTCTTAATGCATCTAATACAATTGTTGAGTCCGTTCCTTTAGGTTTAAAAATAAAAATGGAAACAACAATTGAATGGGCGAATAAACCGGAAAATATACAGATCTGATGACGTATCCCGACATATACAGTTAAAACATTCGAAATAAAGTATCTGCGTTTATTTATATTGTATTTTTGTGTCATAATGAGTAATATTTACTCCGCTATTAATTAGAAGTTCTTCTTTATGATACAATACAATTCAACCGTAATTGAGTTTATAAAAAAGCATATACAGGAAAATCCGAATGCACTCCTTTTAGCGGCAAAGAAATATCCTGAGATAGATATTCCATTTGTTGTTGATCAGCTGGTATGCCGGAAACAAATAAAAGATAAGTTGCCTGCATGGTATTCGAATTATGATTTGTATTTTCCTGCAAGAATTACAACAGAGCAATGTTCCTCGGTGCAGACCGCTGCTTATAAACAGCGTCTTGCATCGGGGAACATTGCTTGTGATATGACAGGAGGACTGGGTATTGACTCTTATTATATCTCGCGTAACTTCAATAAGTTTTTTTATCTCGAAAGATATGAGGTTTATTGTGAGGCTGCACGACATAATTTTTCTGTATTAGATGCAACGAATATTGATGTCCTGAATGGTGATTCGATGCAGCTACTAAACGAATTGCCGGCATTAGATTTAATCTATGTCGATCCGGCTCGCCGTTCGGATTGTAATAAACGCTTGTATGATCTTACTGAATGTGAGCCAAATGTAGTAGATCTTACCCCCCATTTACTTACCAAAGCCACAAAGCTATTGGTTAAAGTCTCTCCGATGGCAGATATCCAACGCTGTATCGAACTGATCCCACAGACTAAACGTGTACATGTTCTTTCTGTACGTAACGAGTGCAAAGAGCTTCTGCTAGAGATTGATGCAGAAACACAGAAGACGGATATTGAGATTGTATGCGTGAATTACGCGACTTCCGGAGAACAATCTTTTTCTTTTAATTTTAATGAAGAAAAAGAGACCGCACTCAATACGATAAATACCGTTCATACCTATTTATATGAACCTAATGCTTCAATCCTGAAAGCCGGAGCATTCAAATCTGTAGCTAAACGATTTGGAATAAAGAAACTTCATCAGCATAGTCATCTTTATACATCTTCTGATCTGATTCCGGATTTTCCAGGACGGACTTTTGAGGTCATCGGCTTAGACGGTTTCTCTAAAAAGTGGCTTCAGACCGCAGGAAAACAGATTATTCAAGCTAATCTTACAACGCGTAATTTTCCAATGACCGTTGCCGAAATACGTAAACGGAGTAAATTGCAGGAAGGCGGTTCTTTATACTTATTTGCTACAACACTTTCAGATGATCAGAAAGTGATCATTTCCTGTGAAAAGCTTTCATAGAAAACGCGGAAACTCTTCAGAGTTTTCTTAATTTTGTACCCCTAACAATCGAGAATTATGCAAAACTATTTCAATTATAATAGACGTATATCTTCTCCGGTGCACATCGGAAGCCTGATTATGGGTGGAGATGCTCCTATCCGTATCCAATCGATGACAAATACATCAACAATGGATACAGAAAAGAGTGTTGAACAAGCTATTCGCATCATTGATGCGGGTGGAGAATTAGTCAGGTTAACTGCACAAGGAGTAAGAGAAGCTCAGAACCTGCTGCATATTCGTGCAGGTCTGCGCGACCGGGGATATTTATCAACCCCTTTGGTGGCAGATATTCATTTTAACCCGAAGGCAGCAGATGCTGCTGCAAAAGTTGTAGAGAAAGTACGCATCAATCCGGGTAATTATGTAGATAGTGCCAAGCGATTTTCACATATCGAATATACAGAAGAGGAATATCAGCAAGAACTGGCACGTATTCGTGAGAAATTTTTACCATTCCTGGAAATATGCAGAAAGCACAAAACAGCGATTCGTATTGGCGTAAATCACGGATCACTCTCTGATCGTATTATGAGTCGTTATGGAGATACGCCTCAGGGAATGGTTGAGTCCTGTATGGAGTTTTTACGCATTTGTGTGGAAGAGAACTTTCACGATGTTGTGATCTCTATGAAAGCATCGAATACTTTGGTGATGGTGCAAAGTGTACGCTTACTTGTCTCTCAGATGGATGCTGAAGGAATCCGTTTTCCATTGCATTTGGGAGTGACAGAAGCGGGAGATGGTGAGGATGGTCGTATTAAATCGGCAGTCGGCATCGGAGCTTTGCTTGCTGACGGGCTGGGAGATACAATTCGTGTTTCATTAAGTGAAGATCCGGAACTGGAAATTCCTGTAGCTCGTAAGCTTGTCGATTATTATCAGACCCGTGAGAATCATTCGTTTATTGAAGCAGAATATCTGCCCGGATATAATTGGGCTATGCCGGAAGTAAGAAAAACGAAACAAATACATCAGATTGGCGGATCAGCTCAGCCTGTCGTTTTATCCGATCGTTCGGACTTGGTCGGAGATTTGCGTGCTGACTATGTATTTGACAGCTCTAAGAATATTGTTTGTGGACAGAATGGAGAGGAATATCCGATTTTATCAGCAGAAACATATCAGATTCAGGGGTTACTAAATGAAACTTTGAATTTCGTGCAACTGGAGTATAAATCTCTAAGCTCCGATCTTTTGCAAAAGCTCAAAGATGAAACCAACCCTTTGGTCTTAATCTTATTCAGTGAACATCAGAATCCTGTTGGAGAGATACGGGCTATATTTCATAAACTGATGATTGCAAAGTGTGATTTACCTGTTGTTATCAAACTAAGTTATAAAGATTCAGATCCGAAAGATTTTCAGCTGAAATCCAGTGCCGATGCCGGAGCCTTTTTCTTAAGCGGATTAGGGAATGGAATCTGGCTGGATGCGCCAGTTATCTCTTCGGAAACAATGATTTCAACTTCTTTCGCGATTTTACAAGCTGCACGGTTACGTGTTTCCAAAACAGAATATATTTCCTGTCCGAGCTGTGGTCGTACTTTGTTTAACCTGCAAAAAACGATTGCACGGATTAAGGAAAAAACAACACATCTGAAAGGTCTTAAGATCGGTATAATGGGTTGCATCGTTAATGGACCCGGCGAAATGGCAGATGCTGATTACGGTTACGTTGGAGCCGGGCGAGGAACCGTAAGTCTATACAAAAAGAAAGAGTGTATTGAGAAGAATATTCCTGAAGAAGAAGCGGTTGAAAAGCTGATTGAGTTGATAAAGGAAAATGGTGATTGGAAAGAAAAATAAAACATAGATGACAGATAAAAAAACAGATGCTCTGGGTAATGCTTCAATAGCGAGGCTTTTACTGACCTATTCGCTTCCAGCTATTGTTGCGACATTGATAAATGCTCTATATAACATTGTTGACCGGATTTTTATTGGTCATGGTGTTGGTTCTATAGCCATTTCCGGATTGGCATTGACACTCCCGATTGCAGCCTTACAGACTGCTTGTGGTATGTTGATTGGTGCCGGAGCCGGAGCACGTATATCGATCGTGTTGGGACAGAAAGATAAGAACTGGGCTGAAAAGATTCTGGCAAATGCCTTGATACTTTCAATCATCGTTTCTCTCGTTTTTATTCTTGTTACGATGGTTTATATGGATGAGCTATTGATGCTTTTCGGGGGAAGTGAACAGACTATTCCGTATGCAAAGTCTTACTTGCAAATTGTTATCCCGGGCAGTGTTTTTGCTACGCTGACATTTAGTTTTTGCAACATGATCCGTGCTTCAGGTTATCCGACTAAGTCTATGATGATCATTGTTGTCGGAGCTCTTCTTAATACGGTTCTGGATCCGATCTTTATTTTTAGTTTGGGACTTGGAATCCAGGGTGGAGCGATCGCTACAGTTATTTCGATGTTTGTCACAGCAATTCTTGCTTTGTGGCATTTTATTAAGGATGGTAAAACCATAAATTTTCACCGGAAAAATTTCCAGTTGAAGATGTATATTATACGGAATATATTAGCAATTGGTATTTCTCCATTTCTGATAAATCTTACAGCAGCTGTAGTAACAGCAATTATCAGCTCTTCGCTTATGCGTTATGGAGGAGACCTCGCAATTGGAGCTTATGGCATTATCAATAGCTTCGCAGTACTTATTGTGATGATTATTATAGGGTTGTGTCAGGGTATGCAGCCAATTGTAGGCTTCAATTATGGCGCAGGTAAAAGAGAACGGATGCGCGAAGCGTTGGTTTTAGGTATTAAAGTAGCGACCGTTGTTTCTATACTCTGTTTTATCGTTGCCGAGTTTTTTCCGAAATACGTGGCTATGGCGTTTACCAATGACCCCGAATTGACCGAATTGTCCGTTCACGCGTTACGAGTTGTATTGGTTGCTTCTCCATTTATCGGATTTCAGATTGTTATCACGAATTTCTTTCAATCTATTGGCAAAGTCAAACTATCGATATTACTGAGTTTATCCCGTCAGGTTTTATTCCTGATACCAATGCTCTTTATCCTTCCTCCTCTTTTCGAATTATCGGGAGTCTGGATGGCAATGCCGGTAGCTGATTCTATATCAGTCATATTTGCTGCTGTTGTATTGTATCGCAACAGACATATTTTTCGTACCAGTATGGGTACACTCGAAGGTCTTAATTGATTAATCGAACACTAAATATTTCTCCAGACGTTGTAAATCGTCCGGAGTAAATTCTTCTAAAAGGGAGAGCTCTCGGATTGACGAAAGCTTTCCCTTTTTCTTTCGTATTTCGAGAATAGCCTTGCATTGATAAAAATTCAGATAGGGATGTTTCCGCATTCTTTCCATGCCATAACGATTCACGGCAATAGGCTTTATATCTATGCTCTCAATCTTTAACCAGGGTTGCAGTTGCTCAAACAGAGAATCAGTCATATACTTTAATTCCTTTATTTGTGCAATATCAACGAACCCGCCCAACTGCTGACGATATTGGATGATCTGCTGTGAAATGCCCTCGCCAATGCCCGGTATTTTCTTTAATAATGAGGTATCAGCTGTATTTAAATCGACGGAGATTATTTCCGTGAATTTTCTTTTTGGGAATGAATCCCGTTTAAATTCAACTCTCCTTTTTGGTAAATAAGCGGAGTCTATTTTAATATAAGCTCTAATACGGTTAAAGGTCATTGAATCCATGCCATAGATACGCGAAAGAACATCTTCAGAAGTAAACCGGCCACCTTTTGCTCTGTAATTGATAATATTGCGGGCAACAAAAGGAGATAATCCCAATTGTCGTAAAGTGACAGAATCAGCGGTATTGGGGTCAAAAGGCTTATAAACCAGAAGAATCGTATCATTGCCTTTCTTTTCTTTCATATAATTTGGTTTTGCATATCTTTTCTCCCAGGTTGCAACTTCCTTCTGTAAGCGATTGCAGGCAGTTGTATCAACTTGAAATGCAATTTCATTTTTTAAAGAAGGAAAGATTGTCTCTAGTTTCAGAAGGAAAATAGAGATAATAATCAAAAAGATAAAAACGATATACCCTAGCCGGTCACGACTTGTCAGGCGCGGAAGTTTTTTCATGTCAGAAATAAATTAGATACAAGGTTAATGAATCAACGAAAGCAAATAAACAAAAAAAAGGAGTTTCCGCCAATGATGGAAACTCCTTTTTTATATATAGGATCTTATTATATAATACCGACTTGAGAAAGAAGGATCAGAAGCAGACCGATAGGTGCGATATACTTCAGTACATAATAGTATATGGCAAAAAAGCCCTTCTTCATTTTAGAGCCTTGCTGCATCTCTTCAAAGATGATATGCTTATTGACAAACCAGCCTACGAATACAGCAATAGCACCGCCACCGATCGGCAATAATACATTTGAAGCCGTGAAATCAATTAGCGAGAAAATATTCTTATCAAACAATGTCAGATGAGATATAGC
>JBOFKE010000282.1:0-14447 GCA_051657185.1 Bacteroidales bacterium
ATTTCTGCTGATAATTTTTCTGTATCCTTGTCATCTATCTTTTCTGCTCCAACGATTACGCGTAATTCGCGTCCTGCCTGGATTGCATAAGTTTTAATAACACCCGGATAAGACAATGCCAATTGTTCCAAATCATTCAAACGCTTGATATAAGCCTCAACGATTTCACGACGAGCACCTGGTCTTGCACCTGAGATAGCATCACATACCTGAACGATCGGCGCCAGAAGGCTTGTCATCTCTACCTCATCGTGGTGAGCTCCGATAGCATTGCAAATATCTGGCTTCTCTTTGTATCTCTCTGCAAGTTTCATACCCAGAATAGCATGTGGTAATTCCGGTTCATCATCCGGCACTTTACCAATATCATGTAAAAGTCCGGCGCGTTTAGCTTTCTTCGGATTAAGTCCTAATTCAGCAGCCATAATAGAGCAAAGGTTTGCTGTTTCACGAGCATGCTGTAATAAGTTTTGACCATAAGATGAACGATATTTCATTTTACCGATCAAACGAATTAATTCAGGATGTAAACCATGGATACCTAAATCAATAGCTGTACGTTTACCTGTTTCGATAATTTCTTCTTCGATTTGTTTACGAACTTTAGTAACCACCTCTTCGATACGAGCCGGGTGAATACGTCCATCGGTTACAAGCTGGTGAAGAGCCAAACGGGCAATCTCACGTCTTACCGGATCAAAGCCTGATAGAACAATTGCTTCCGGAGTATCATCAACAATAATTTCAACTCCTGTTGCAGCTTCCAGAGCACGGATATTACGTCCTTCGCGACCAATAATACGTCCTTTCATTTCATCAGACTCAATGTGGAATACAGTAACCGCATTTTCAATCGCTGTCTCTGTAGCCAAACGTTGAATACTTTGAACAACGATTCTTTTTGCCTCTTTGCTGGCTGTTAATTTAGATTCCTCAATAATCTCATTGATATATGAAGCTGCATCTGTTTTTGCCTCTTCTTTTAAAGAGTCGATCAACTTTTCTTTTGCTTCGTCTGCAGATAGGCCTGAGATCGATTCAAGACGTTTAATTTCCTCTTTATACATTTTCTCAACCTCAAGTTCTTTTTTCTCAAGTTGAGACAACTGTGCTTCTAAATGTTCTTTTTGTTGGTCAAGATTATGAGATTTTTTTTGAACCTCATCATTTTTCTGATTCAAGACCATCTCTTTTTGTTTCAACTTCGCTTCGATAGATTGAAGCTTAGAATTTCTTGAGTTAGCCTGTTTCTCAAGATCTGTTTTCAGATTCAAGAATTTTTCTTTAACCTCGAACAGTTTTCGTTGCTTGATTGCTTCGGATTCTTTTTCAGCCTCATCGATCATTCCTTCGAATTTGTTGCGATAAAGTGTTTTCGTTGCAATCCAAGTAACAGATATTCCTAATATAAGGCAGGCAATGCCAATACCTATTGTAGTTAAAATCATCGTACTTAAATGTATTAAATTTATAATAGAAAAAAGGCACCAACACCAGAGAAATATTCCTTTGATGTTAGTGCCGGGGTATAAAATCGTTTATTCGATAAAGAAAGAATCAATATCTGCTGAAATATTCTCTAACTTGTCAAATATTTGTTCGACATTATTATCTTTCTTCAATGTCAGACACTCATAAGCAAAGTGAAAAGCAACCATTGACATGGTCATTGTATCATCTATCGTCTGATCATCAAATCTTTCTTTGTATTTTGCAAACCGCTGATCCACTTGTTTAGCCGCCTTACGAATTAATTCTTCGTCTGAACGATTAATATTTAGTTTGAACGGCTTACCTGCAATATAAAAAGTTACAAGCATCTTTTCATCCATATCCTATATCCTTAGTCATTTAACAAGCTGATGCATGTATTAATTTCCCGCACTAACTTTGAAAACCTCTTGTTAGCAAGAAGCTTTTCTTCGTCACTAAGAGCGAATGCATTTGCCAACTTAAGATTATTATATTTTGACTCTAAAAGACTGTACTTTTTCTCAGACTCATCCAACTCTTGTATAAGTTTTTGGATCTGAGATATCAGAAATTCATTTTCCTCACCTAATACTTCATAATGATGAAGCAATTTTTTAATCTGAAATTCCAGTCTGTTTAGCAATTGCTCTTTTTCTTCTATCATAGCGAATCTGGAGCTTAATTTCGTCAGACAAATATAAGCATTAGATTGAGAAGTCAAAAAAAAAGAAAGAAAATATTGAAAAAAAAGGTTGAAATAATCAATATTTTAGTTGCATCTCAACATTTTCCCGTTCTTCTTTACCAACTATAGCCTCTAATAACGTTAATCCAAACTCAATCGCGCTAATCACCCCAAGCGATGTAATAATATTACCATCCACTACCGTTGTCTGATCGGTTGGAATCTCTGCACCTTTCAATAATGGTTCGAAACCGGGATAACAAACAGCTTTTCTATTATTTAGAAGATTTAATTCGCCTAAAATAGATGGAGCTGCGCAAATAGCTCCGACCAACTTATCTAATTTGACAAACTCAGTAATTTTTGCTGTCAAAAGATCATTGGATTTAAGATTTGTTGTACCTGGCATACCTCCTGGTAAAATTAATGCATAAGCATTATCAATCTCAGCATTCTCGATTACCATTTCAGCGGCAACAAAAATCCCATGAGCTCCTTTCACTAAGAAATCTTCTGTCAAAGAAACGATACGAACATCAACGCCTCCTCTGCGAAGTATATCTATAACAGCAATTGCTTCTGTTTCTTCAAAACCTTCAGCCAAAAACACCAATACATATTTCTCGTCCATAACTTAGTATGTTTTATATATATAAGTAATTGTCCCTATTTGATTTGTTTTAGATTCTATATCATCAAAGCGAGCCTGAGATGCAGCTTTTAAAGCCTTATCCCGAATAGATTGCTTTGTAGCAACACTTCCTCGTGAACTAGCAGCATCAATTACAGCATTAATAACCTTTCCGGAAGGGTCAACTGTAATATTTACGACAATCGTTCCTTCATCGTTACTTTTATCGTCAGGTCGAGGCAAGTTGCCAATCATCCGACGACCATCCAGCTTCCAGGATCCCTTACCGCCAATACCGGTATATTCGCCTGTTTTGGAATTTCCATCGGGACTACCTTGTATTCCGGTACCGGATTCGGCTGTTCCCTGACCTGCAGAACCTGCATTAGCGAAAGCGCCGGACAAACGTTTATTGATGGCATCTGCTTTGCGCTTTTCTTCAGCAATTCGCTTTTCTTCAGCTTCCTTGCGTCTACGCTCTTCCGCTTCTGCCTTTTTACGTTTTTCCTCCTCTTCTTTTTTCTGCTTATCTGCCTTTTTCTTTTTCTCCTGGATCGCTATAGATTCTTCCGAATCTTGCGTAATAACTTCTTCCTGCACTTGAGGTTTCGCAGCAGGAGGAGGAGTAAACGTCTCTTGTGGTTGAGAATTCACGGCTAATTCCTCTGTAAACTGAGCTTCGCCTGCCGCTTGCTGAACATCTCCGAACACAACTTCAACGCCCATTTCTTCCTGAGGTATTATCCGATCGATACCAATTATAAGAAAAAGGATAAGTATGAATACATGGAAAACTACTGTACCAATTAATGCGATATTTTTATCTTTTCTCATACTTTGATTTTGGGTTCTATTTTTTTGGACGTGTAGCCAAAATCATACGAAAACTATTTTCATTCGCGATATTAAGAACTTTTACAACTTCACTGTAAGGGATCGTCTGATCCGCATACAATGCAACATACATTTCAGGTTCTTTATCTCGTGCCGATATCAGGAAAGAGGTAATTTCATCAAATGTAACCTGACGCTCACGTTCAGAACCAAAAGCTACGTAATAGTTCAACTCTTTATCAATCGTCACACGTGTCAATGGTTTAGCTGCCGTTTGTTGTTTACTTTGTGGCAAAAGGACTTTTATCGCATTTGGAAATACAACTGTCGAAGTCACCATAAAGAATATCAACAACAAAAAGATCACATCTGTCATTGAAGCCATACTGAATGTGGCTGTGATTCTATTTCTTCTTTTTAATGCCATTAATTCATTATTATTTAGATGGTGAATTCAATAAGTCCATAAACTCCATTGTTCTTGCTTCCATTTTATGAACTACGCCATCAACTGATGCCACCAAATAGTTATAGGCAAATAGGGTGATAATACCCACGATCAAACCTGCAACAGTCGTTACGAGAGCTTCATAAATACCTCCCGAAAGAAGTGTAATATCAGCATTATTACCAGCATTTGCCATATCAAAGAATGCTTGGATCATTCCCGAAACTGTACCTAAGAAACCAATCATAGGGGCTCCCGCAGCAACCGTTGCTAATAATGGGAACCCTTTCTCCATTTTTGCAATTTCAAGATTACCGACATTCTCGATTGCCACAAGCACATCATTCATCGGTCTTCCTAAACGAGAAATTCCTTTTTCAATCATTCGTGATGATGGCGTATTGGTAAATTGACACAGTTTAATAGCTGAATCTATTTTTCCCTCTAAAATATAATCTTTGAT
Source organism: Bacteroidales bacterium (assembly GCA_051657185.1). Lineage (GTDB taxonomy): Bacteria > Bacteroidota > Bacteroidia > Bacteroidales > UBA7332 > UBA7332. Next base: position 4,535 of record JBOFKE010000282.1, read on the forward strand.
TTTATTCATAAAATCAGAATTCTCTTTTCCCGCGCGCTTTATCACCAAAAATCTTTCGATGAAAATATAAACAGATAGTATTGATAAGATCAAAAGTGGAATCATAATCCACCCCCCTTTTAATGCCAAATCTAACAAATTAAGACTTGCAACTGGTTCTGTTCCATCTGTTAAAAGAGGCATCTGCTCCGTAACATTAACTACATCTTGCTGGATTGCTAAAAGTAAATTCATCATTGTAAAATTCTCGTTTAAGTCTTATGATAATATTTTGTCTGTAAGGTGTTATTTCTATTTCAAACAAGCTTTGTAACGCTTAATTGCTTCTTCTAATCCGAGATATAAGGCATCTGAAATAAGAGCATGCCCTATCGACACTTCATCTGTCCAAGGAATATTCTGGTAATAATAGGCTAGATTTTGCAGACTTAAATCATGTCCTGCGTTTAATCCTAATCCACATTTCTTCGCTTCTTGTGCTGCTAAAATAAAGCTTTCAATAGCCTGTTCAGGACTTTTGTGATATTCTGCAGCGTATGGTTCGGTGTATAATTCCACTCGATCAGCTCCGGCTTTGGCTGCATACTCAACCATTTTTGGATCCGGATCAACAAAGATAGATGTCCGAATTCCTTTTGCCTTAAATTCTTCTAAAATATCAGATAGAAAGGATTGATGTTCGATCGTATTCCATCCCGCATTAGATGTAATTGCATCATCAGCATCCGGGACCAAAGTTACCTGTTCCGGTTTTACTTTCAATACAAGATCAATAAACTTAGCGTTCGGATTTCCTTCTATATTGAATTCTGTTTTTACAACAGAGCGTAGATCATATACATCTGCATATCGAATATGTCTTTCATCTGGTCGTGGATGAACTGTTATACCATCTGCACCAAACAATTCACAATCTTTAGCTATTTGTACCACATTAGGAACATCACCACCTCTTGCATTTCTTAGTGTTGCAATTTTATTGATATTAACGCTTAACTTAGTCATAGTTTATATTGTGTTATATTTTTTATTTTCTTATTATACCTGCAAATGTAGATAGATTTAATAATAAAACAATAGTTATATCAAGGAAGTTTTGGAGTTAGACAAACACCTTACAGGAAGCAGTACATAGTTTTCAATTTTTCAGTCAATTAACGCTCAGCAAATCACTAAAAAAAGGAGGATATTCATTTGAATACCCTCCTTTTCTTAATATTATTTCATCATGATAGATTCGATCGATTCAACAGTAAATGGTATCCGGTTTTGAGAAAGAATCCGATGTCCGTTTTCTGTCACTAAAACATCATCTTCAATCCGAATCCCACCAAAATCCAGCATTGTTTTCACTTTATCAAAGTTGATATAGTCGTGATTTATTCCTTCTTTAAACCATTTTTCAATCAAAATTGGTATAAAATAGATACCTGGTTCAACAGTCATAACATGTCCCGGCTTTAATTTTTTAGCCATTCGTAAATAAGCTAATCCAAATTGCCCCGAACGCTCTACTGTATTATCATAACCCACAAAACGTTCGCCAAGCCCTTCCATATCATGCACATCCAAGCCCATTTGATGCCCTAATCCGGTCGGGAAAAATAAGGCATGAGCACCATGTGTCACTGCATCTTCCACATTACCCTTCATAAAACCAAGATCTTTCATTCCCTGTGCCACTATTTTAGCAGCATTCAAATGAATATCTTTAAAGGCAATACCCGGAGCAACTTTAGCTATAGAATCTTCATATGCTTTTTGTGCTACCTGATAAATATCTCTTTGAACAGATGTAAATTTACCATTAACCGGAAATGTTCTTGTAAAATCAGAGCAATAATTCATTGTTGTTTCTGCACCCGCATCAACCAACAACAATCGACCACTTTCCAGAACTCCGTCATGATTATGATTATGCAAAATTTCCCCATGCTGCGTTACAATACTGTGAAACGATACGCCTGCACCTTTTGACAAAGCGATGCCTTCAATAGCTCCGGCTATATCCCGCTCTGTCATACCCGGACGACAAGACTTCATCGCATGAGTATGCATTTGATATCCAATCTCACATGCTTCTTCGATTTGAGCTATCTCTTCTGCACTTTTAATTTCACGCATCGAAACTACAGCTTTAATAAGCTCCTCCGAGACATAATTGCTCAAAAATGTAGTTTGAACTCCAATCAAATTTTGAAGCAGAAGTAAATTTGCAGCACGATATTGTGGTAAAAAATGAATTCTTCTTCCTCGCTTTATAGCGTCGCTAACTAAAGCAAACAACTGATTCAAAGGACGAGTCATTTCAATACCTACCTCTGATGCCATTTGTTTGATAGTTGGTTTATTACCCATCCATATAGCAGAATCTAAAGAGTAATCATCTCCAAAAATGATCTCCTCTCCACTTTCAACATCAAGAACACCTACAAGGTCTTCATGTTGCAGACCAAAATAATAAAGGAATGTACTATCCTGTCTGAATCGATATGTATTTGCGTGATAGTTATAAGACGCCTCTCCATTTCCTAGTAAAAGGACAATGCCATCATTAATTTTTTCACGTAACTGAGCTCTGCGGCTCATATAAGTTTTTATGCCAAACATGCTTTCATAGTTTAAAGGGTTCACATATTCAGCAAATATAATGATAGCATTTTAAGAAGAAAAAGAAACACGATAAAATATAAAAATTAACCGATAAAAGTTTCCATCAAATCGCAAGATCCATTCGGACGAATTTCAACATCCGATAAAATTGCAGGCACTAAAACAGTCTCACCCTGACAAATAGCCGTTTCAGCTCCATTTTTATCGATAATTACAGCACTTCCACCCATACAGATGTAAATCACAAAAGAATCTTTTGTCAAATTATTTATATGAATTGGCTCAGTCAGGTTTAATACATTTGTTGTAAAATAAGGAGACGTCACTACTTGATTTACTTCATTTTCTTTTTTCGTAAAGTCTGACAAGTAATTATCCAGAACTGTATAATCTAATGCATCTTTCGCCAACTCAGTATGAAGCTCTCTCGGATTACCCTGCGCATCACGTCTGTCAAAATCATATATACGATACGTAATATTAGATGTTTGCTGAATTTCCGCAACAAATGAACCTGCACCAATTGCATGAATACGACCAGCCGGAAGATAAAAGATCTGACCTGCTTCTGCATCGTGTGATTTGATCACATCCATAATCGTTTTATCAGTTACCTTTTGCACATATTGTTCCGGTGTAATCACCTCCGTAAAACCACACAATATTTTCGCATCAGGCGTAGCATCCATCACATACCACATCTCTGTTTTACCGAAACTATTATGGCGTACTTTCGCCAATTCATCATCCGGATGCACCTGAATAGACAAATTATCCTTCGCATCGATAAATTTAATCAACAATGGAAAATCCTCTCCAAACTTCTCGTAAACTTTCGATCCCAGCAAATCTGCCTTATAAGCATGAATAATATCTGAAAGCGTTTTTCCTGCTAATTCTCCATTAGCCACAACAGACACATCCCCTTTCACCTGAGACACTTCCCAGCTTTCACCAATATTTTTCTGATCTGTTTCAATATGTTTAAACGGTGCAATTCTTTCGCCACCCCAAATCAAACTCTTAAGAATCGGATTAAACTTTAATGTATACATTGTAATCTTTTTTATATGAAACCAAAAAACCGAGACTCAAAAAGCAGAGTCCCGGTTATAATTAAATCTTTGCAAATGCTTATTTCCAAAGTTGCTCAGGATATTCTCCAGCCGCAATTAAAGCATTAATTTTAGCCACAACTGCATCTCTGTCTGCTGCATAAGTTACACCAAACCATTTAGACGGAGTATCCAACACCTTCAACTTGATCGTGTTATTCTGAACTAATTTATTAACCATCAAAGGAATAAAATACTCAGATTTCAAGTTATCCGCATTTTCCGTAAGGAATTGAACGAAATCTTTTTCTGAATAATCAAAATAATCAGGAGTGAATCCCCACATATTCATTGATACAGGTGTGTTATCAGAGATAGAAACAAATGTTCCTTGCTCATCTTTATATTGAACCTGACCATTCACACGCTCAATATGAGTTCTTTCCACAACCTCTGTCAAATAACCTTCTGAATCTGTAGCGCTTACACCACGTGCAACTGCTCCACTTTCAGACAATGTATTACCTACACGGTATCCGATCATACAATATTGATTTGTTTTACCTGCCATTTCTTTCAAATAGTCAGCCAAAATCTGGAAGCTTTCACGTCCGTAGAAGTCATCTGCATTAATAACCGCAAATGGCTCTTTAATTACGTCTTTCCCCATCAATACAGCGTGGTTAGTTCCCCAAGGTTTAACACGTTCCGGATTTAATGTAAATCCTTCCGGAAGATATTCAAGCTCCTGGAATACTACATCAACAGGAACAACTGATTCGTATTTTTTTACAATTTTAGTCTTAAAATCTTGCTCAAAAGAGTGACGAATAACGAATACAACTTTACCAAAACCTGCTCTAACCGCATCATAGATTGAGTAGTCCATGATTGTTTCACCGTGAGGTCCCAGACCATCTAATTGCTTCAATCCTCCATAACGACTCCCCATTCCGGCAGCCAATACAAATAGTGTTGGTTTCATAAGTTTTATATCTTGATTAAATATGAATGAATGAGCTGCAAATGTAATAAATAATTTAAAACTGAAAATAAAAAATATCCCTATCTGCAATACTTCGCTATAATTATTCTCTTAAACCGACGATAACAAAAAATGACGTTAGATCTGCATCGTCTGATTTAGCCTTTTTAAGAACACATTTATCCCTTACTCTTAGAACTGATTATCAGATAAATCAACACCCGTACCGATATAATATTTAACAGATAAACCCGTTTTGTTTATGAAATAAAAACACTCCGATACTTTCAAAAGCAATAATTTGTTCATAAATTTGCAACCCGTAGTATAGAAAAAGAAGTACAAATTAAAAAATCACATAATTGTGGCTGATACTAAGTATATTTTCGTTACAGGCGGTGTTACCTCTTCGTTAGGTAAAGGTATTATCTCTGCATCTTTGGCTAAACTCCTTCAAGCCAGAGGTTATAGTGTTACAATCCAAAAGTTTGATCCATATATTAATATAGATCCGGGAACGTTAAATCCATACGAACACGGTGAATGTTATGTTACTGAAGATGGACATGAAGCGGATTTAGATTTGGGACACTATGAGCGCTTTATTAATATCCCTACATCCCGAGCTAATAATATCACAACCGGTCGTATTTATCAAAATGTAATTGAGAAAGAACGTCGTGGTGACTATTTAGGAAAAACAGTTCAAATTATCCCACACATCACAGATGAAATCAAACGCAATGTTAAACTTTTAGGCACTAAGCATAAATTTGACTTTGTCATTACTGAAATCGGTGGTACAGTAGGCGATATTGAATCGTTACCATATCTTGAAAGTGTACGTCAGTTACGTTGGGAGCTTGGCAAAAACTGCCTGTGCATCCACTTGACTTACGTTCCATATATTGCTGCTGCAAAAGAATTAAAAACAAAACCGACACAACATTCTGTAAAACAATTACAAGAAGTTGGTATCCAGCCGGACATTTTAGTTCTGCGCACCGAACATGAGTTGACCCAAGACGTAAGACGTAAAGTTGCTCTGTTCTGTAATGTTGAACCAAATGCCGTTATTCAGTCAATCGACGTACCATCTATTTACTACGTTCCGCTAAAAATGCAAGAACAAAAATTAGATGAAGTCGTATTACAAAAAACAGGAATGCCTGTACATGAAGCTCCTAATTTAGGCCCATGGAAAACATTCCTGAATCGTATGACTGATGCCGAAAAGATCGTAAAAATCGGATTAGTTGGTAAATATGTAGAGCTACCGGATGCTTACAAATCAATCAACGAATCTTTATTCCAGGCTGCAACATACAATGATTATAAATTGAAACTTGTATTTATCCACTCTGAAAAGCTGACAGATGAAAATGCTGCAGAAAAATTAGGAGACATGGATGGTATTTTGATTGCACCCGGATTTGGCCAACGTGGTATTGATGGTAAGTTTGTTGCACTTAAATATGCACGTGAAAACAATATTCCGACATTGGGTATCTGTTTAGGAATGCAATGTATGGTTATCGAATATGCAAGAAACGTTCTTGGATACAAAGATGCCAACTCAACTGAGATGGATATAAAAACTCCATATAATGTTATTGACATTATGGAAGAGCAAAAAAATATCACTCACATGGGTGGAACGATGCGTTTAGGTGCTTATGATTGCGAATTAAAAGAAGGATCTAAAGCAGCCGAAGCTTACGGAAAGACAAGTATTTCGGAACGTCATCGCCATAGATTCGAATTCAACAACGAATACAAAGATGCTTTTGAAGCTGCCGGTATGAAATGCGTTGGGATCAATCCTGATACTAACTTGGTTGAAGTGGTTGAAATTCCTGAGTTAAAATGGTTCATTGGAGTACAATATCATCCTGAATACAACAGTACGGTATTAAATCCAAATCCATTATTCGTTAATTTCGTGAAAGCCGCTATCGAAAACATTAAGAAATAAGATTTACAGATAAAATAAATCAACATTCAAACAGCTGTAAGTGTCTTTTTGACGCTTACAGCTTTTATAACTAATTTAATAATGGATAAAAACACGATTATCGGTCTATTGATTATCGGAGCAATTCTTATTGGATTTAACTGGCTGAACCGCCCAACTCCAGAACAGTTGGCTGAGATGAAGCGGGCTCAAGATTCAATTGCTCTTGTTGAGAAAGACCAACAAAAAGAATTTAAACAAGAGACAACTGCTTTAAATCAAGCAACAGAAAATACACAATCATTTGATTCAGCACGTTTAAGTAATCAATTTGGTGTATTTGCCCCGCTGACTCAAGGCTCCGAAAAATTAACATCATTAAATAATGGTGTTTTAAATCTGACTTTTAGCAATAAAGGTGGACGTATTTACACAGCTGAGCTTACTAAATACAAATCACATGATTCGCTGCCGTTGATTCTTTTTAAAGGTAACGAGGCTCAATACAGCTTTACTTTTGAAACTCGTAACGGTCAGAAAATTAACACCGGAGAATTATACTTCACGCCTGTTGTTTCAGACAACAAAATTGTTATGCGTGCTGAGGTAGCTGCAAATCAATCTATTGATTTCATCTACACGCTTGAGCCTGATAATTATATGATCAATTTTGATATTCAGGCAAAAGGTCTTACATCTGTTTTAGCACCGAACACCCGCAGCATGGAGATGTTCTGGTTCGAGAAATTAAGACAACAAGAGAAAGGCAGAAAATTTGAACAACGTTATGCGAACATTAACTATAAGTTCAAAAACGAAAGCAGCGTCGAAACCCTTAGCGAATCAAAAGATGAGACTAAAGACTTAAGCGGAGACGTTCAATGGATTGGATTCACTGACCAGTTTTTCTCAACAATCTGGATCTCTGATCAAGATATGAAATCAGTCGTATTACGTTCATCGATGCTTGATCAATCACCTAAATACTTAAAAGAGTACGAAGCTACAGCTGAAGTTTTCTTTGACCCTTCAGGAGCTAAAGAAACTCAATTCAGCATGTATTTAGGCCCGAATCACTACCCGACTCTCAGATCATACGACAAAGACCGTTATACAGAAAACAAACTGAATCTTGACCGTGTAATTCCATTAGGATGGGGTATCTTCAGATGGATTAATCAGTTCGTTGTTATTCCTGTATTCAATTTCCTTGACAACTATATCGGAAGTTATGGTATTATCATTTTATTGTTGACGATCTTCATTAAAATGATTCTGTTCCCATTTACATATAAATCTTACAAATCAACAGCGAAAATGCGCGTATTGCGTCCGCAAGTTGAAGAGATCAATAAAAAATACCCGGGACAAGAGAACGCATTAGAGAGACAAAGAGCAACAATGGATCTTTACAGCCGTGTGGGTGCAAGCCCTATGAGCGGATGTTTACCGATGTTACTTCAGATGCCGATCTTATTTGCGATGTTCTCCTTCTTCCCTGCATCTATTGAGCTTAGACAACAAAGCTTCTTATGGGCACCCGATTTATCAACTTATGATTCGATCATAAGCTGGAATGAACAAATTCCGATCATTTCAACTTATTTCGGTAACCACTTAAGTTTGTTCTGTCTTTTAATGACAATCACGAATATCGTATATACGAAATTCAATATGGATCAGTCAAACACAGGACAAGAGCAGATGCCGGGTATGAAAGTAATGATGTATATCATGCCGTTAATGTTCTTATTTATTTTCAATGAATACGCAGCGGGATTGAGTTATTACTATTTCATCTCAACATTAATTACTATTATTCAGACATTAGCATTCCGCAAATTTGTCAATGAAGATAAAATCTTAGCTCAACTTCACGAAAACGCAAAAAAACCTAAGAAAAAATCAGGTTTTATGGCTCGTCTGGAAGAAGCTCAACGTATGCAACAGCAAACAATGCGCGACAAGCAAGATAAAAAAAGCAAGAAATAATCTTATTTTCTTCTGACTAACGCTCGATTCAACAATTGAATCGAGCGTTTTTTATTAAAATAGATTGATTATATCTTCTGTCAAAATTGCGACTTAATCTTTTTGGCAGTAATTTTGTTATACAATGTATTAAAGAACTATACTACAAAATTATAGATCATGACGGAACTGAAAATAAAATTATTGTTCCGCAGACTTATTAATCAGATTATCAAGATAAAAAGACGCGATATGAACAAGAATGAAATGGATAATAAAGCTATCAATGAAGAGAAAGTAGAAAACTGCAATTGTCAAAACGAAGAAAATTGCGACAATCAGTCAAACTGCGAAACTTCTGAAGAAAACTCTTCGGACAATTTGGCAGCTCAAATTGAAGAGCTACAGGCCAAAAATGCAGAATTAAACGATCAATATTTACGTTTATTGGCTGACTATGATAACTACCGCAAAAGAACATTACGTGAAAAAAGCGAATTGATTAAAAATGGTGGTGAATCAGCTCTTACAACTTTGCTTCCAGTAGTTGATGATTTCGAGCGTGCTATGGCTAATATCGAAAACGCAGCAGATATGAATGCCGTCAAAGAGGGAATTGAATTAATCTATGGTAAATTCCTTACTTATCTAAATCAAAATCATGTTACCGAGATCGTTACTGAAAACATGCCTTTTGATACTGATTTACATGATGCAATTACCACAATTCCTGCACCAACCGAAGAACTTAAAGGCAAGGTTGTTGATTGTGTTCAAAAAGGATACAAACTAAATGAAAAGGTAATTCGTTTCGCTAAAGTAGTCGTAGGAGAATAAATATGTCAACAAAAAGAGATTATTATGAAGTGCTGGGTGTTTCGAAAACAGCTACAGCAGACGAAATAAAGAAAGCTTATCGCAAAAAAGCTATTCAATTTCACCCCGATAAAAACCCGGGAAACAAAGAAGCTGAGGAGAAATTCAAAGAAGCTGCAGAAGCTTACGAAGTTCTTAGCGACGTAAACAAACGGGCTCGTTATGATCAGTTCGGTCACGCCGGAATGAACGGTGGTTCAGCCAGTGGCGGTGGATTTGGTGGTGGATTTGGCGGAGGTATGTCTATGGAAGACATCTTCTCTCAGTTCGGCGATATCTTTGGCGGTCATTTTGGTGGCGGAAGTTTCGGTGGATTTGGCGGATTTGGCGGCGGTGGTCGTGCCCGTAATGTAAATCGGGGCAGCGATCTTCGTGTTAAAGTCAAATTAAGCTTAAAAGACATTGCTCACGGTGTTGAGAAGAAAATCAAAGTCAAGAAGTATGTAGCTTGTACGTATT
>JBOFKE010000283.1:0-4919 GCA_051657185.1 Bacteroidales bacterium
TCCGACTTACATGAAGGAAAAGCATCCATAGGATATTCCAGTTGCATATCATTCAGATTATTTCTTCAAATAAAGAGTCAGCATACATTCACGACCCCGAAGAAATCGGGTTGATTCGAAAGAAGAGAGGGTACCATATGTTGTATAGGAGTATGTTTTTCGGTTCAACATGTTAGTCATAGATACCCTAAACTCTATGCGACGACTCATTCTCCATGTTAATTTAGTATCTAGCAGAAACAGACCTTTATAATAATCTTCAGTCAACTCATTTCGATAATATTCTCCTCCCGTTTCCCAGGACAGAGATTCTATTGGCGTTAAAACTACACAAAACCCATGAACATATCTGTTAAGGCTGCGCGTTAATTCTCGATTAACGGCCAACTGAGAATTAATAAATTTGGGATCATATGAGAGATATAACCAATTGAATACGTTTCCGTGAATACGACCTCCAATATTCCATGAAGTATTATGGTAAAGAGTAGATACACCCTCCGATAATAACGTGTTACCCATTCGGGAATAACTTCCATTAAAAGAAACACCTCCACGCATAAAATCAAATGACTTGCCTATATTAGCAATAATATTGAGGGTCTGAGAATTGGAAGGAGAGTTTTCAAACGAGTAGACAATGAAATCTTCTATAAAATTTTGCATACCCTTGTATGGTATAGAGTTCCATGTTTTTACAGCTATAGCACTAGCAAAAATCCCTTTTGATCCGTTTCGATAGAGTAGTCTACCTGTAATATTCTGCCGTGAATTAGCATAGAACTGTTCTATGCCTCGGGTAAAAGTGCGATAATCCGTAAGCAGAGTACCATCGTGAATATTCTGAAGTTCCATTGGTGAACGCCCTAATCCTCCAGATACAGATATACTCAATCGTGGATTCGGTTTCCAACGAACATTCAATGAAGGAGACTGAAAGTATTCAGATTTATTTCCAATCTGCTGATTAAATACATAATATGTGTAGTTCAGAGGATAGCTAAGCGTGATATCTATCCTTCTGGTTGCATATCCAATCTTTGGGGAAACGAAAAAAGAAAGATAATCCGTTGTTACATCATTATCAAAGGTTTTATCTATAAGACCACCGGTTTCGGCCGACAGATTACTATCCATACCACGCAAATAACCGTTTATACCTCCTTCAAAGGCAAAACTAAAACCATGCGTATGAAAGCCATATTCTGCTCGCTCATTTGTATAAAAGGCCTGATTAGAAATGCGCTGTGTAAAATCCCTCCCGTCTGCGTAAGTTACAAATAATCTTTCGGGCTTTGACTCCCATTCGTTTACCGAAGTGAACGTAACCAGATGCTTATCTCCAAAACGCTTGATAAGCTTGAGCTCATTTGACACATAATAATCAGGCATTTTCCCATACTGCGAGTTAGGAATCGTCCCACTCATTATCGTCTCTATTTCATCCCAGTTTAACTCAGTTTTCAAGGTATTATCAAGATAGTATTTCTTTTGGTTTGCCTGAATTGAAAATTTAGCAGTTAGTCGGTTATCGTGTTCCTTTCCCCTTCGCTCTTCAGTAATTATCTTATCACCATTATTCAGAAAATAAGTAGAAACAGACGATGAAGATGCTGATGCTCTATGATTAAAATAATCAATCTGTGCCTTTGTTTCATACGTTTTCATCTTCCACAAATGGCTGGATGAAAACATCCACGATCGGTTAAAGAATGTGCGTGATTCTTTAAGAGATGGCGTAGACGGAAGCTGAAGATAAATATAATCTTTCAAGCCGGTATTGCGTCCTTCATCTAAAAAATCTCTGACCTGATTACGTAAGTCCGTACCAATATTGTTACTTTTCAGAGTTGTAATAGTTTGATATCCTGATAGCACAGTCATTAAAAACAAATCACCACTCCACACTCCACCTTCGGGATTAGTGGTCCATCCACCTCCTAAATAACCGTTTACAAGCCATACTGCCTTCGATTTGTTCTTTAATTTAAGATTTAGAGCCGCCTGATCAGAAAACGTAAAGCCACGCAACACCTGCATGGGTTGATGATTTTCCATAACCTCTATAGAACCAACATCATCGTGAGATATACTGTCCGTAGCAATACCATACTTACCACCGAGCAGATCACTCCCTTCAATATAGAATTTGTTGATATTGGTACCCTGATATTGTATCTTACCATCAGATGCAACATCAATTCCAGGCATACGCCTTAAGACATCCCCGATAGTGCGGTCTTGTTTTTGAGCAAAACCCGACACACGGTATGCAATCGTATCATTATGCTCTCTAATGCGGCCAGCTTTTACCTCAACCTCCTTCAATTGCAAGGCACCCTCTTCCATCGCGATTTCTAGTATTCCCTGTTTTTCCTTAAGAGGAGCCGAATAGGCTTTCATTCCGATCATGGATATATGAATAGATAATCCTTCGCTCCATGCAGGTAATTCTAACTTAAAAGATCCATTCTCGTCGGTGGTAGCAAACGCTACAATCTTCCGTTCGCTTGACTTTATTATAACATTTGCCCCTACAACAGCCACTTCATCGTTTTTCTGGATGACCCGGCCGGAAATAATCTCTTGTGCAGATACTGGAACGAGTATTAGTAAAAGAGTTGTAATTATAGTTGCTAATCTCTTCATAATTCACTTATGTGGATAATCTGTTTCTTCAAAATCGTAATTTCTGTGTAATAGCTTCTTGGGGGATTCCATATTTTTGGGCGTAATCCCATATGCTCCTGAAGATTGAATTTGATAAGCAATGGATTTTTGAAGAGCTTTACGCCTGTTTTTTAAGGATGTCATCCTGTCTGTCATAACTCTGTCCCGATAATTAAAATACTCAACCGATCTCCCGGGATTTGGAATAAGAGTCACTATTGTGTACTGATAATGATTCTTATCATCACAGGCCTCTAATATTAGACCAGGTAAACCGCAAAGTTTCCACGGACCTTCGGATATAGGTATATCAGGAGCGAACCAGGCAAACCAACGCCGACCTCGATAGTCTGATATCGCAAGTAAACATTCATATCCGCCTATAATTGCCGTACTATCGGTAATTTCCCATACCGGCTTCTCCCAGAGTTCTTCATACTTCCAGTTTTCCATATCATATCGATTGTATACAGATACTTTTCCAGAAGGAAAATTCTTATATAGAATCTCTCTTTCCAATTCGGACGTTTCTTTAAAAGCTTTCTTATCCCTTATAGAGGCGATTGCATACTCGGCACTCCTATTAGATAAAGAATCGTCTGTTTTCTTTCTGGCTGAATAAAAGGCACTAATATTCTTTCCGGAACGAAGAGTCAGATAATCTGTTTTAAAATCAGAGTCTACAAGAAGCGTATCTGTCACTTTTATGCGTTTATAGACAACTTCTATCAGAGCGTCTTCAAGACTCCGTTCGTCAATAATACCCTTCGCAAAGATATTTGCCGTTGACATAACGAACAAACAAAATAAGACCTCCTTTAATTTCATTATATTAGATATTAAATATTATTCCAACGATAGTTATTGAGAAAATCAGAGAATCACCTTAACTACTTTGTTGTAACAATCCCCCGATTAAAATCAAAAACAGGCTACTTTATGCGCAGTGTTCAAAGACAAAAGCCCATTTATCTCAATCTTCAGCTATATTAGCCGATACAACAAGCATTTCGCACCAAGTCATAAGTCGACCACCAGTATGATTAAGTAATTCACGTTCAGATAAAAATTCCATACTGTAAAGTTTCAATAAAAAAGCATTGCTTATTTTTGAGTAATGCGTCAAAAAATATTCTCATACACAGATACTAATATAAGCATTGGTAAAAAAGCTATACTTATAGTTGTTAATCTCTTCATTACTCACTCATGCGGATAATCAGTTTCTTCAAAATCGTAGTTCCTGTGCAATAGCTTTTTGGGCGGATCCAGATTCCTGGTCTTAATTCCGAATGCTCCGGAAGATTGAATTTGATAAGCAATGGAGTTTTGAAGTGCTTTACGCCTGTTTTTTAAGGATGTTATCCTATCTGTAACTACTCTGTCCCGATAATTATAATACTCTACCGGTCTCCCGGGATTTGCAATAAGAGACACTACAGTATATCGATAATGGTTCTTATCATCAAAAGCCTCCAGGATAAGACCTGCCAATCCACAAAGTTTCCACGGACCTTCGGACACAGGTATCTCAGGAGCAAACCAGGCAAACCAGCGTCGACCTCGATAATCTGATATTGCAAGCAAACATTCGTATCCTCCGATGATTGCTGTACTATCGGTAATTTCCCACACCGGCTTCTCCCAGAGTTCTTCATACTTCCAGTTTTCCATATCATATCGATTGTAAACAGACACTTTTCCTGAGGGGAAATTTTTATATACAACCTCATTTTCCAATCTGGCAACCTCTTTAAAGGTCTTCGTGTCTCTTATCTGAGCAATCACATATTCTAAATTTCTACTACCTAACGAATCTTCTGTTTTTAATCTGGCTGAATAAAAAGCACTAATATTCTTTCCGGCACGAAGAGTCAGATAATCCGCTTTAAAATCAGTGTTTACGAGAAGCGTATCTGTCACCTTTATGCGTTTATAGATGACCTCGATCAGAGCATCATCAAGTCTCTGTTCGTCAATAATGCACTGCGCAAAAATATTTGTCGTCAGCATAATGAGCAAACAAAATAATAGCCTCTTTAAATTCATTATATTCGATATTAAATATTATTCAAACGATAATTATTGAAAAAAATAAAAGATACAACTTACTTAAAATGGCAATATAACATTTCGCTGCAACAACTTCTATACCTAAATATTGGAATGTTCGAATGATTAAAAGCAACAACAGACAATTAGAGTATGATCTTAGAAAAAAAATTTATTGCATCGTCATTATATTCCGA
>JBOFKE010000284.1:0-1929 GCA_051657185.1 Bacteroidales bacterium
CCTTGAGATGCAGTATAAGTAGTAGTTAATGCACCTGCTTGAAGAGATCCGTGAACTGCACCTGCAGCACCCGCTTCTGATTGCATTTCTTCTACTTTTACAGTTTCTCCGAAGATATTTTTTCTTCCGGCAGCAGCCCATTCGTCAACATATTCAGCCATTGTTGAAGATGGAGTGATAGGATAAATCGCAGCTACTTCACTGAACATATATGAAATATGTGCAGCAGCCTGATTACCATCACAGGTCAAAAACTTCTTTTGTTTAGTCATAATTCTAACTATAAATTAAAACATACGTTTAGTCTTATCTATATATAACGAATCAAATAACTGATTCTGCTATCTTTCTAATATAAAAAACCAAAAAGCCACAGAGGAATTATGTTATCTTCCCCTACTTCAATTAAGTCACGTGCATAATAAAAGTCACTATTGATTCTTCCCCGGATATTTTCGCCCTCAATTCTGAAGTTATATTTTTCGTTCACTAAGAATTGAGCACTTTTTTCACCCACATGAATCTCATGCTCTTTATATAATGCATTATAAAAAAATGTCTCTCTGATAGTCTGATCATCCACTTGATTCATTTGCAACGGATACATAATATTCGTATTATGCAAATAAATCTGAGATGGCTTTTTAGGATATGAATCTCCTTTTGTATATAAGAGATTAATTAATCTTGCATCCTGAAGATACTTGATATAATTCATAACCGTAGCCCTCGAGGTTTTAATCTCATTACTCAATTGACTTACATTCACAGCAGTAGAGGTACTGTTCGAAAGCAAATATAACAGTTTTCGTATTTTATGATAATACGAAACTTCTATTTCTTTCAAAAAGAATATATCTCCCTCAATCATCATATTTATAGTCTTAAGTAAATTCTCTGAAAAATTTCTTTGTTCCAGAAAAAATGGATAAAACCCATGATGAATATAATCAGGCAGATATGCTAAAGGTTTTACTCTACTACAGATTTCTGTAGCTATCTCAACATGATTACTGAGAGTTTGCTCCAATGTATAATGAGGAAAATTTTCTCCGCTCATAAGATTTAAGAATTCTCTAAATGAGAATCCTCTTAGATAATATGAATCAACAATACCGGATAGTATCGGATTTTCCTCTTTCAATCTCATGGCCGATGACCCTGCAAAAACGATCTTTAGCTCAGGAATATTATCATAGCAATGACGTAGTGCATTAGACCAATCAGGATATTTAAATATCTGATCAATCAATAATGTTTTACCTCCGCGCTTATAGAACTCTTCTGCGAAATCTTCCAGAGTTCTGTTCGTAAAGTAAAGATTATTCATGTTAATGTAGAGACACGACTTATCATTTGCCCCAAAATAATCTTTTGCATATTGGAGCAAAAAGGTTGTTTTGCCTACACCTCGTGTACCTTTTATACCTATCAGTCTGTTACTCCAATTGATTTCATTCATCAATTCTCTTTTAACAGGTGATGAGATATGCTCAACCAAATATCTATGTGTTCTAATAAATGAATCCACGCTATTTTCTTAAAATCTCGTTAACGTGGCAAATGTATATAAAAATGTCTATTTTGCAAACTTGAGATTGCATTTTTCGCATTCCATTTCATAATAACTCATAAAAATATTTTTTTTGCTTGGATTGTATTATATTTAAGAAGCTAATAATTACTTTGTTATTTCGATTTATCACTACTCTACCTCAAATACCGTTTGATATCAAAAAAAAGGAATAACTTTGCACTCATCACAATCTAATAAAGTTATAAGCATATGCAATCATCTTTAAATAGAACAGAATGCCCTCATATAGAACTATTGCAAAATGTCGAATTTAATCCGATTAAACCATCCATCCTGCCAAACGGGATCGAATTATATGCAATAGACAAATGCGATAAAGAGGTTACAAGACT
>JBOFKE010000285.1:0-4261 GCA_051657185.1 Bacteroidales bacterium
CTGCAATCTATTATAAAAGATGCTTCGAAGATGGGGTTTGATCTGTTTTTGTTAGATGATGGCTGGTTTGGTAATAAACATCCGAGAAATAGTGATAATGCCGGTTTGGGTGACTGGCAGGTCAATAAAGAAAAATTGCCGAATGGGATAGGATGGCTGGTAAAAGAATGTGCCAATAATAATCTGAAATTCGGTATCTGGTTAGAGCCGGAAATGGTTAATCCGAAAAGCGAATTGTTTGAAAAACATCCCGATTGGGTGATTCAGCAACCAAACCGTGAACATCGTTTGTTCCGTAATCAATTGGTATTGGACTTATCGAATCCGAAAGTTCAGAATTTCGTTTTCGAGACAGTTGACCAACTGTTGAAAGAGAATCCGGATATTGCGTATGTAAAATGGGATTGTAACCGGGCCATCACCAATGGAGGCTCTACCTATTTGTCTCCCGAAGATCAATCTCATTTGTGGATAGACTATGGACGCGGCTTTTTATCAGTAATGGATCGTGTCAGAACGAATCATCCGGATGTACATTTCATGTTGTGCGGTGGCGGCGGTGGCCGTCTGGATTATGGGTCTCTTAAATATTTTGAAGAGTATTGGCCAAGTGATAATACGGATGCTTTACAACGCGTATTTATTCAGTGGGGTAATTCACAATTCTTCCCTGCAATAGCCATGTGCTGTCATGTATCTGCAAGTCCGAACCATCAGACACAACGTCGGACACCTCTTAAATTCCGATTTGATGTAGCCATGTCGGGAAAACTTGGGATGGATTTGCAACCCCGCAGTATGAATGAGAAAGAAATTCAGTTTGCGAAGGAAGCGATTCATACGTATAATCGAATTAAAAATACGATATTTACAGGCGATTTATACCGCATTTTATCACCTTATGAAAATAATGTAGCAACCTTGAATTATGTTTCACCCGAAAAAGATAAAGCAGTATTTTATGCTTATCGGTTGAAGTCGCATATTAGTGAGGTCTCTCCGAAATATAAAATGAAGGGATTGGATCCTGATAAAAACTATAAGTTGAATGAAATAAATATATTTCCGGGCGAAGGTTCATCGATTGCTGATTTACAAAAAGTATATACCGGAGCTTACCTGATGAACTCAGGGGTTTCATTAAGACTACACGGAGATTACGATAGTGTGGTAATCGAAGCAGAAGAAGTAATTTAATATAGATAGACAGTTCGATTTTATTTTGGAAGGTAGTCTGATTCATTTCAGACTACCTTTATTAGATTATTTCGACAAATGATAAAAATTATTTTTTTTAACTGTAATAAAGTGGTGAAATAATATATTAGGGTTGATTAATTTCGTACTATTGCATATCTGATACTTATTACTAAGTTTAAATACAATGAATAACCTAATTAGCCTCTTTCGATTAACTGAATTTCTTAGTTGTAATCATTAATATAGAATGAATGATATTGATGATTACCGAGATTTGGTAGCTTAACCTGTGTTTGATGATAACCCTGTTTTGATGATTGCTAAATTCTGAGGGTAGAAAAGTCAGAACAAATAAAACTTTTAAATAAATAATTATGGAAAACAAATTTTTATTGAGTGTACAAGTGAAGCTGTTAGCTTCATTTCTTTCTATCGCTGCACTATCTGCTTGTTCAGAATCAAACAAATCATCAGTAATCAGGAAAACTGCTCCGATAGAGCTTCTATCTCCTCAGGATATCTCATTGGAGAAGATTGTAAGTTCTATAACTGCAATTCCATTAGAAACGAATGACTCATCTTTATTAAGACAATTTTCACCTAATTCATTATGGGTAGGAGATGATTATATCTTAGTGGTTTCAGATGGATTAAAGCAATTTGATCGTACGGGTAAATTTATTAAGCAACTAGTTTCGAAAGGAGAAGGGCCGGATAACGTCCCTTATATTGGTGATTATTGGATTGTCGATGATCTTGTTTATGTAACTTATAGTACTGAATGTAAAGTGTATAATCTAAATGGACAGCTAGTCAGATCTTTTACATTACCCGTTTTTCCAAGTGGTTTTTGTGTAACAGAGAACGGACAAACGTTCATAGCAGCTCTTGCGGGTATAGGAGCTAATGGAACTCAAAGGCTTGCATTTTTCGAAGAAGAGAAGAACCCCGATATTATTTTAAGACCTGGTGTAACAAAAGAGCAGGTGAAAAATACTTATATGCTTGGACAAGAAGGTACTTTTCGTGCAAGTGGTAAAAAAATATATCTGAAGGAAGTATTAAATGATACAATCTTTTCCGTGGATGCAGATACAAAAACTATGCATCCTTTTCTGATACTTGAGTTAGGTGAGAAGAGAAGTACGCCGGCAAAACGTTATGAGCTTCTACCTGAAGAGTTATTTATGACTACTCCGTTTAATAATTTTGTTGGTGTAAATGATAAAATGCTAATTTTTAATTCTCTTTGTCCGGATATAGAAAAGCAATGTACGCATTCATCTGTAATCTGTTACAATTTAAACGATAATACGACTCTGTCAGGGCGTTTGAAATATAGTAATAGATTATTGGATAGTATAGATCCATCACTTGTGGCAAACTTAAATGATGAGAATCGGAATTACTTTACACCTTTTACGATGACACAAGACGGCAAACAGCTCGTGTCGGTTGTACATCCGATTGAAGATAAGAATCCAGTATTAATTTTTGCGACATTTATTGAATAAAAAAGTGTTGTCATAGAATAAAGCCGACTTAAAGAAAAACAAAGGTAGTCTGATTCATTTCAGACTACCTTTATTATATCATTCCAGTCGGTTGTATATCTTTTAGATAAATGATTCCGGTTCATCTTAAAAGGCTCCGGATCTTGTGCTGCCAATATCAACTTATCACGTCCCCATTTGAGATTAATTTTATCCCACGTTTTCATTAAGCGATTATGTTTTTCCCGATCGATCGTATCAAATAAACTTCCTTGTATAGCGGTTTTCGTTTGTATTCCTCCTAAAATAACGCCAGCTTTTTTGTATCCGAATCCTTGTCTGTATATTGACTTCAGCGCTTTGAGCGCAGCGGCAGCCAACTCGAGTGTACTATCAGACGCAACATCAAGAGTGATAAGTCTGCTTTCATACTGTGCAGGTAATTCAGGGCGGTGCCGGTTTGTGTAAATAAAGACAGTAAGCGTGTGACAGACCCCACTCTGAGCACGAAGTTTTGTAGCACACAAAGTTGTAAAGCGGGTTATATGGCTTTTCAGAATTTTTAAATCATAAACCTCCGTAGGGAAAGATCGCGAGGTACATATTTGTTTTTTTGCACTGACGGCATCTTCCAGTTCGATGCAAGATTCGCCGTGAAGTTCCCGCCAGATTCTGACACCCACGATTCCCATATTTGTTTTGATCCAGGATTCAGGGATTTGGCAAAATTGTCCGGCTGTGACAACACCCATACTTTGCAGTTTTCTTGCATAGCGTCGTCCGATTCCCCAGATATCCTCAATAGGAAAAGTGCTTAGTACTTTCGTTATATCTTCCGGTCTGTACATTAAGCAGCATCCTTTCAGACGTGGATATTTTTTACATAACTTGCTGGCTACTTTGGCTAACGTTTTTGTAGGTGCAATACCTATGCTGACCGGTATTCCGACACCTTTTCGAATGTCTTTAGTGATTTTTTCTCCCAAAAGCTGAATCTGCTCTTTCGTTAATCCGGAGAAATCAATAAAGGCTTCATCAATGGAATATACCTCTACGGCAGGACACATCTGTTTCAAAAGTGTCATTACACGATTGGACATATCGCCGTACAATGCATAATTGGAGGAGAAAACCCGGACCTGATGCTTTTCGATCAGCTCTTTACTTTGAAAGTAAGGTGCTCCCATCGCGATACCCAAAGCTTTTGCTTCATTGCTGCGCGCAATAATACATCCGTCATTGTTGCTGAGTACGATGACAGGAACTCCTTCCAGCGAGGGATTGAATACCCGTTCACAGCTGGCATAGAAATTATTACAGTCACAAAGTCCGACCATAGATTACATTTTTTTGATGACATATAATACAACGCCCCAAATACGGAAATCATTATCTTCGGTTACACGAATCGGAGCATAATTTTCATTGGCAGGAATCAGCCACCCTTCTTTGTCTTCTTTGCGGAATCGTTTTAATGTAAACTCACCGTCAATAAAACAAACTGCCAGACAATTATTATAGGGAGTCACGCTTTTATCAACAACCAAAAGATCTCCGTCGTCAATCCC
>JBOFKE010000286.1:0-6167 GCA_051657185.1 Bacteroidales bacterium
AAGCAACAAATCTTCCTATAGTATTATATAATGTACCAGGAAGAACCGGTGTGAATATGACCGCAGAAACGACTCTTCGTTTAGCAAGAGAATTTAAAAATATTATTGCGATTAAAGAGGCTTCAGGTAATATTACGCAGATGGATGATATTATTAAAAATAAGCCAACAGATTTTATGGTAATATCCGGCGATGATGGAATAACGTTTCCACTTATTACGCTAGGTGCAGTTGGTGTAATATCTGTAATAGCAAATGCATTTCCGCGTGAATTTAGCAAGATGGTTCGTTTGGCACTTCATGGTGATTATAACAGCGCGTTAACTATTCATCATCGATTTACAGAATTGATAGAGCTTTTATTTGTAGATGGAAATCCGGCAGGAGTGAAAAGTATTTTACATGCTATGGGCTATATTGAAAATAAATTGCGATTGCCGCTAGTCCCGACCAGAATCACTACATTTGAAAAGATGCGTAAAATTCTGCAAGATTTAAATATTCGTTGTTAATATAAATTGAAATAGAGAGGGTTGTCGTTTTTAATATTCGTCAATCCTCTTTTTTATTGTGATGACCTATGATGGATTTTCGTAAATTAGTTGAGATTCCAGATTTTTCAATGGATTTGAATTATCATCAAAATATTCTTTCATTAGGATCTTGTTTTGCAGATCATATAGGAGCCAAGCTTTTAGAAGGTAAATTTCATATTCAATCGAATCCGTTCGGCGTATTATATAATCCGGCATCAATTCTGTCCTCGTTGAAATTGTTAGAGGGGAATTTGAGCATTAATGAGTGCGATTTACACGAATCTCAAGGTTTGTGGTCTTCATTTAAGTTTCACTCAATGCATTCGTCCGAAATTAAAGAACGAGCACTTGAAGCTATGAATAATACGATTTCTGTTGCTTCTGCATTTTGGAATGAAACGGATGTGTTATTAGTTACCTTCGGAACGGCATGGATATATGAGTGGATTGAAACCGGAGAAATCGTTTCAAATTGCCATAAGCTTCCAGCAAAGAAATTTAGAAGAAGACGCTTGACTATTGACGAGATTGTATCTGACTGGAGTAAAATGCTGGATTGCTTCTTTGCCGGTAAAGTGGGCAGAAATGTGATTTTTACAGTGAGCCCTATCAGGCACTGGAAGGATGGTGCGTTTGAGAATCAATGCAGTAAATCAACTCTGATACTTGCTATTGATCAGCTTTGCAAAAGATATAATGCATGCCATTATTTTCCATCATATGAGATCTTTATAGATGAACTACGCGATTATCGGTTTTATGCAGATGATATGATTCATCCTTCGAAAATCGGAATAGAATACGTATGGACGCGAATATGTGATTCATTATTCTCAGAACAGACTAAAAGCGATTATAAAGAGTGGATGAAGATAAAGAAAATGCTTGATCATAGACCGCTTAACGGTATGACAGAAAACTATAGAAAATTTTTGATGGAAAACTTACGAAGAATAGATGTTTTTCGCCAAAAAAGACCTTATTTTGACCTGAATTTCGAAACACAATCAATCAAGGAGTTATGCAATACACTTTGAAAGAAATAGCTATTGTTGTAAAAGGTGAATTACTAGGCGATAGCAAGAAAGATATTACGCAATTATTGACAGATAGCCGTTCTTTGATTTATCCTGAAGAGACTTTGTTCTTCGCATTGATAACATCTCAGAATGATGGCCATAATTATATAGAAGAATTGTACGATAAAGGAGTGAGAAACTTTATTGTCTCTGATGCAATGTATAATCCATCAGTTTTTCCGAATGCCTCATTTATCCTTGTTAAGGATACCCTTTTGGCTTTACAAGATCTTGCTCGATTTCATCGTGAGCGCTTTTGTATCCCTATAATCGGAATCACGGGGAGTAATGGAAAGACTATTGTGAAAGAGTGGCTTTATCAGCTTATGCAAGATAAAAGACGGATAGTTCGTTCTCCGCGAAGTTATAATTCACAGATTGGAGTACCATTGTCAGTTTGGGGATTAGACGAAAAAACGGAATTGGGGATATTCGAAGCAGGTATCTCACAATCTCGTGAAATGCGCAAAATCTCAAGTATAATCCGCCCGACTGTTGGTGTTTTTACTAATTTGGGAGATGCTCATCAAGAAGGATTTGAGTCAAAGCGAGAGAAATGTATGGAGAAACTGCAATTATTTAAAGATTGCTCATTTCTTATATATAATGCAGATAATGACTTATTGGTTGATTGTTTGAGAGAAGCTTGCCTTGGAGCAAGTGAGTTTGCATGGTCATATCATGATAAATCTTTGCCATTATTTATTGAGCAGATAAACAAAGAAGAATATTCGACAGAGATCGTATATATTATGTTAGGGATGCGTTATAACATCGTAATTCCTTTCATTGATGATTCGTCGATTGAAAATGCAATACATTGTCTTGCCGTTTTACTTTATTTTGGCTTCACTTATGAAGAGATAAATGAACGGATGAGACGACTGACAAGCGTGGCAATGCGTTTGGAGGTTAAAGATGGTGAGCGAAATTGCCTGATTATTAATGATAGTTATAGTCTGGATATGAGCTCACTGGAAACAGCTCTGGATTTTACGGACCGCAGGTCGCAGAATAGCAAGAAATCAAAGGTTATTGTTCTATCAGATATTTTTCAGACTGGATTACTGCCATCAGGTCTTTATAAACAAGTATCTAAACTTTTGAAAAGTAAAGGAATTGACTGGATGATAGGTATAGGTCCTGAACTATGTTTATATGCCGAACTGTTTGACCTGCCTGCTGAATTTTATGAATCAACCGAGGCTTTTCTTAGATCAGGAGGTTATCACCAATTCCAAAATGAAGTCGTTCTATTAAAGGGAGCACGTAAATTTAGATTCGAAGATATTTCTGATGCACTGGAGCTTAAAATGCATGAGACAATTCTTGAGGTTAATCTTGAGGCATTGGTGCATAATTTTAATTACTATAAACAGAAGCTTGAAACATCTACAAAAATAGTATGTATGGTGAAAGCTTTTGGCTATGGAGCCGGTTCGTTTGAACTTGCAAAAACATTACAAGAGTATCATTGTGATTATTTAGCTGTAGCTGTTGTCGATGAAGGTGTAGAACTTCGGAAAGCCGGGATTCATATACCTATTATTGTAATGAATCCTGAAATCAGTAGTTTGCAAACACTGTTCACTCATCGACTTGAACCCGAAGTTTATAGCTTTCGGATGCTTAGCGAATTGAAAGCGAAAGCTGATTCTTTCGGTATTACAGAGTATCCGGTTCACATAAAAATAGATTCAGGAATGAAACGATTAGGTTTTGATTCTGAAGATATTGAAGAGTTGGCGATTATTCTGCAAAGCCAAAGTTCATTAAAAGTGAAATCAATATTTTCTCACTTAGCAGGGAGTGATGATCCGTTGTTGGATCACTTTACGCTCCATCAGATTGAGGTGTTTAAATATTGCGCTGAAATATTGGAAAACTCTGTTGGGCATAAAGTTTTAAAACATATTCTTAACACCGGGGGGATTGAGCGATTTAGTCAATATCAATTTGATATGGTTCGTTTAGGTATCGGATTATATGGCGTTCCAGCATATGATAAAACAAGTAAGTTGAAAAATGTATCGACTTTGAAATCTACTATTTTACAAATTAAAGAAGTAGATGTTGATGAATCGATTGGATATGGAAGAAAAGGGCGATTGTCAAAAAAGGCCCGTATTGCAACTATTCCAATCGGTTATGCTGACGGATTGAATCGTAAATTAGGGAATGGAGTTGGTGCACTTTATGTAAACGGACAACGTGCTCCGATTGTGGGTAATATTTGTATGGATTTATGCATGATTGATATTACTGACATTGATCATGTCGTAGAAGGTGGACAAGTGATCGTTTTTGGAGATGACCAACCTGTAGCTATAATTGCGGAGCAGTTAGGAACGATCCCTTATGAGGTGATTACCTCCATTTCTTCAAGAGTTAAACGTGTCTACTACATCTAAAAAGGCAATAAAGAGAAGATAATAGTCTAAAAACTGTTTTAAAGGATGTAATATACAAATACAAATTATTACCTTTGTATTCTAAAGTATTTCTTGAATATTATTCATAGTAATACTTAATCTTAACTGAATATATAAAATAAAATAGATTGATATGTCAGAGCTTACAGTTAAAGAAGAATCAAACGAAAAAAGAAGTTTGAACTTCATCGAGGCAAGCATTGAAAATGATTTGAAAGAAGGTAAAAACGGAGGGAAAGTTCATACTCGTTTCCCACCTGAACCTAACGGATATTTACATATTGGTCATGCAAAAGCAATTTGTATAGACTTCGGTATGGCTGAACAATATGGTGGTAAGTGTAATCTTCGTTTTGATGATACAAACCCGGCTAAAGAAGACGTAGAATATGTAGATTCAATTATGGAAGATATTCACTGGTTAGGTTTTGACTGGGAAGATCGTCTGTATTATACATCTGACTATTTTCAACAACTATATGATTTTGCCAAAGATCTTATTCGTAAGCGTTTGGCTTATGTAGATTTTCAGACAGCAGAAGAGATTTCTAAACAAAAAGGAACACCTACTCAGGCGGGTGAGGTAAGTCCATATTATGAGAAATACTCGGTGGAAGAGAATCTTGATCTTTTCGAACGAATGAATAAAGGCGAATTCGAAGAAGGTACATGTGTACTTCGTGCACGTATTGATATGACTTCTCCTAATATGCACATGAGAGATCCGATCATTTATCGTATCATCAAACATCCGCATCATCGCACAGGCGATAAATGGAATGTTTATCCGATGTATGATTTTGCTCATGGTCAATCTGATTATTTCGAAGGTATTACTCACTCTATATGTACGTTAGAGTTTGAAGTGCATCGTCCGCTTTATGACTGGTTTATTGATCAGTTGAAGGATAGCGATTATCGTCCGCGACAAATTGAGTTTAATCGTCTTAACCTTACTTACACAGTAATGAGTAAGCGTAAATTACTTCAATTGGTTCAGGAAGGATTAGTAAACGGCTGGGATGATCCACGTATGCCGACTATTTGCGGATTGAGAAGAAGAGGTTATACTCCGGCTTCTGTTCGTAGCTTTATCAACAAAATCGGTTATACTAAATTTGACGGTATTATTGATGTTTCTTTATTGGAACATAGTATCCGTGAAGATTTGAATAAAACAGTTACACGCGTGTCTGCTGTAATTGATCCTGTTAAACTTGTTATTACAAACTATCCGGAAGGACAAACAGAAATGATGTCTATGCCAAACAATCCGGAAGATGAAAATAGCGGTTCTCATGACATGCCTTTCACGAAAGAATTATACATCGAGCGTGAAGACTTCATGGAGAATCCTCCTAAAAAATTCTTCCGTATGACTCCGGGACAAGAGGTTCGTTTGAAAGGCGCTTACATCGTAAAATGTACAGGGTGTGAGAAAGACGAGGACGGAAATGTAACAGAGATCTATTGCGAGTACGATCCTATGACTAAGAGTGGTATGCCGGAAAGTAACCGTAAGGTGAAAGGTACACTTCACTGGGTTTCTGCAGATCATGCTGTGGATGCCGAAGTAAGATTATACGATCGTTTGTTCGTTGCAGAAGACTTAAACGAGGAAAAAGATAAAGATTTCCGCGATTTGATGAATCCGGATTCTTTGAAAGTATTGAAAAATTGTAAAGTTGAACCATTCCTTGCAGATGCAAAACCAATGGATCGCTTCCAGTTTACCCGTTTAGGATATTTCTGTGTGGACAAAGATGCAAAAGATGGCGCATTGATCTTTAACAGAACTGTATCATTAAAAGATTCATGGAGTAAAGAGAAAGCTAAGAATTAATTTTTTCTAATATATTACGCGAGTTACAAACTTCACAGTTATATAGTCTAATGATAGATTTCTGCGATGCTTGTAACTCGCGTTTTTTAAGTATAATTCTACTATTATATGTCTGAATCAATACCAGAATATATTGAACGTTTCGAGAAAATGCTTCAAACGGGAGAAAAGGTCTTTTTCGATCGGGAGGAATTCTATGACATAGCTCATTATTATGAGGACGTTTTCGATACGGATAAAGCTATAAGCGCTGTCGATCACGGGATGGAGATGTACC
>JBOFKE010000287.1:0-4937 GCA_051657185.1 Bacteroidales bacterium
ATGATAGTCTTGCCCGTTTCCTTGCATAAATTGTGCAGAAGAAGCATTATCTCCACACGGTTCGGAAGATCAAGGTGAGCGGTCGGTTCGTCTAAGAAGATAACCGGAGTGTCCTGTACCAGCGCCTTAGCTATCATTACGCGTTGTTTCTCGCCATCCGACAGACTAAAGTACGACCGGTCTGCAAAGTCCGATAGATTAACCGAGGTCAATGCCTTACCGATCATTTCCCGATCCCTGTCTGCAAGAGTACCTAAAAAGCCCGTATAAGGATTACGGCCCAAAGCAACCATTTCGAAAACCGTAAAGTCTGAATAATTGATCTGATCAGTCAGAACCAGGGAAATCAGCTTCGATTGTTCCCGGGTACTTATGTCTCTGGTATTTAAATTATGGATGAAAATTTCGCCGTCTAAAGAGGGTAGGAGCCCCGAAAGTGTTTTCAGAAGAGTTGATTTGCCACAACCGTTCGGGCCAAGCAGGCAGATTAATTCACCCTCAGATATAGAGAAAGAAAGACCGTGCTTTACGATCTTTCTTTCCTGATTATTTTTATATCCGATATGTAGGTTCTTAACTTGAATCATAGATTACAAAACGAAGTTATAAATCCAGTAATCCTTCAGGGATATTCATAACTATTTTTTTTGCTTGTGCATCCAGAGATACCACATAGTCATCTACAGCAGGGATAAGAATCTCTTCTCCTGCCGGAGTTTCAACAACGAATAAGATGTTCATCGTCGAATCGTCCACTTCTACGATCTCACCGATCTCACCGGCCTTCTCGTCACAAAGTGTAAATCCTACAAGCATTTTATCACCCGCATGTACCTCTTCATCCTCATGAATATAAGATAGCGGATAGAAAACCTCTTTATTCGTAAATACGCGTGCATCTGTATCCGACTCAATTTTCTCCAGCTTCACAAGCGCACCGTTCTCCGAACGAAAACGATACTCGTCGATAAAAAAAGGAACCAGTATACCGTCCATTTCACAAATGAAATATGGAGAATCACATCTGTCAAAAATATCACTTGTGAAAGTAAAAGACAACTCGCCATGAATACCGTGAGGCTTATTGAATTGCCCGATTTTTACTACATCTTCTTTTTTTATCATCTTAAATTCGTGTTATGCGAGCACCAATAGCATTCAATCGTTTCTCAATTTCCTGATAACCACGATCTATTTGCTCAATATTATTTATTCTGCTTACACCGTCAGCCGAAAGCGCAGCGATTAGTAAAGCGATCCCGGCACGTATATCCGGCGAACTCATCGTTGATGATCTCAACGGATAGCTCTTGCCATTCCCGATAATTGTCGCGCGGTGCGGGTCACAAAGAATGATTTGTGCACCCATGTCAATCAGATTATCCACAAAGAACAAACGGCTTTCGAACATCTTCTGATGGATAAGCACGCTGCCTTTTGCCTGCGTTGCTACAACCAGGAACACACTCAGTAAATCTGGTGTCAGTCCCGGCCACGGAGCATCCGCAATCGTCATAATCGAACCGTCGATGAATGTATCGATCGTATAGCCCTTATGTTCCGGTATATGAATATCGTCACCACGTTGTTCTACCGTAATACCCAGACGGCGAAAAGCTTCAGGGATAATACCCAGATCATCGTAAGACGTATCTTTAATCGTAATTTCGGATCCCGTCATCGCTGCCATCCCGATAAAGCTTCCCACTTCAATCATATCCGGCAAAATCCGATGCGTACATCCGTTCAGCTTCTCTACACCATGAATGTGCAGTAGATTCGAACCTATACCTTCGATGCGTGCACCCATGCTGTTAAGCATTTTGCACAATTGTTGTACATAAGGCTCACAAGCCGCATTATATATAGTAGTTGTACCTTTAGCCAGCACAGCAGCCATGATAATATTAGCCGTACCCGTAACCGAAGCCTCGTCCAGAAGCATGTAAGTGCCCTTCAGCTCCTTAGCTTCAATCTCGTACAGATGCTCTTCGGCAGAATACGTAAACTCGGCACCGAGCTTCTGAATACCGACAAAGTGAGTATCCAGTCTGCGGCGACCGATCTTGTCACCACCCGGTTTCGGGATAACCGCCTTACCGTAGCGGGCAACCAAAGGTCCCACAATCATAACCGAACCTCTCAGCGAAGCGCTCTTTTTGTAAAAAGCCTCACTGTGTAGATAATCGATATTTACATTTTCAGCCTTAAAGCTGTATGAGCCGATACCCAAATGATTCACCACAACCCCCATATCGCGTAATAACTGAATCAGATTATTTACGTCAAGAATGTCGGGGATATTATTGATAATAACCTCGTCAGCTGTAAGCAGAGTAGCACAAATGACTTGTAGAGCTTCATTTTTGGCACCTTGCGGTGTAATTTCGCCATGCATTTTATGACCACCCTCAATAATAAAACTGCTCATAATAAGTAAGAATTAGCGTGAATGTTTACGTTGATTGTTTGATGCATTTTTCGGTTTCTTCTGCATCAGGTCTTTCGATCCGCTTAGACGTATATCCCCAAAATCAACTAAAACCTCTCCACGTGATAACTCTCTAAGGTCATCGATAATTTTCTTGTCATCTACCGTATCCTTGTTCCATGTAAGGAAAGACTTTTTCATCTGATTACCGATCATGCTGATCAGTGCGTCACGCTCGTTCTGGTCGTCCATTTCCGAACATTTCTCAATCAGATTCTCAACATACCTTCCGTAATGCTTGTAAGTCACCCGACGCGTTTTATAATCAACTTTATCCGGGCGGGTGTACAAATTTTCTTTCTTTACGATCTCATACGGATACTCGATGTCCAGTCTGAAATCGGCCATAATAGCTAAGTGGTCCCATAGCTTATGACGAAAATCCTCAACATTGCGCAAGTGCGGAAACATGTTACCCATAATCTCGACAATTGTATATGCACAACGGGTTCTCAGTTCCCGGTCCTCAATCGTCAAAGCATGATCCACCATATTCTGAATATTACGACCGTATTCAGGCAAGACCAAATGTTTCTGTTGAGTATTATATTCCATGTTATTCATTATTTGCCACTGTTTTGTTGTAAATCTCCAAGAACTTTGTTTTTAGCAGTTGTAGCCACAAACTCTTTAAGATAAAATGGTTCGAAATAGGCGATATCTTCAAATTCCTGTTTGCGGAATTTCTCCTCTGCAGGCTTCATCATGTATTTAGCCAGCGGATGAATTCCGTCCAGGAATAAAGCATTCGCGTTTTGGATTGTTTCCTTACACTTCTCAGCTCCGTTACCGAAGAACAATATTTTATGATTAACAAAATCATCCGCATACGAGTTCTCTTCGATAATGTCAGCCGAGATAGGTTTGTAAGCCTCAAGATTAAGCTTATACATAGCCGCATAAACCTCCATACGTCTTGCATCGATCATCGGACACAACAAATCAGCCTTGCCCGTCATCTCCTTCTGCAAAACCGCCTCACACAATACGATTGGTGTAGGAATGGATATCAGCGGAATGTTTTTGCCATAACAAAAACCTTTAGCCGTCGATACACCGATGCGCAGACCCGTATACGAACCCGGACCGCAACTTACGGCTACGGCATCAATATTTAAATTATTCTCTTCAGCATGTCTCACAGCCGATTCTAAGAATAAACCCAAATGCGTAGCATGTGAAAAACCATCATGATTTTCCTTGTTGAAAATTACATCTCCTTTGTGAGATAGTGCTACAGAACAAATATCCGTAGATGTTTCAATATGTATAATAGTAGGCATAACCTTAAAAATTATTTCATTATAGTGCAAATATACAGAATTAAATGGCATCTTTGTAGTAAGGTTGATTTAAAAACTCTATTTTTGCAACTGATATTTCAAAAACTTCTGAAATGATACAATCAATGACCGGTTTTGGGAGAGCTGTAACAGAACTTCCGAATAAGAAAATCACAATCGAAATAAAATCTCTTAACAGTAAACAACTGGATTTAAATATGCGTATCCCGCAGTTATACCGCGAGAAAGAAATATTCCTGCGCAACGAGATCCTTCGTAAACTTGAGAGAGGTAAAGTTGAATTTTCTATCTATATAGAACAAATTGCTAAGGAAAGTAGTGCTGTGATCAACGGTAATGTGTTGAATTCTTATTACAAGCAATTAAAAGAAATTAGCCAGGCTGCCGGTATTCCAGAACCAGAGAATTGGTACGAAGTATTGATGCGTTTACCCGATACTTTAAAAACGGAAGTACAAGAACTTGACGAAAAAGAGTGGGAAGCAATCTACAAAACATTCTGTCAGGCTGTCGATAATCTGGTTGATTTTCGCAAACAGGAAGGCGCTAAACTATCAATCCTGTTCGCCGAAAAAATAAACAATATCGCTGACCTGCTATCTCAGATCACTCCATTCGAACTGGAGCGTATTGAGAAAGTAAAACTACGTATTTCAGATGCACTCTCTAAACTGCAGGTCGAATACGACACCAACCGTTTCGAGCAGGAAATGATTTTCTATATCGAGAAACTTGATATTAACGAAGAGAAACATCGCCTGTCAAACCATCTGAACTACTTCCTCGAAACAATGAACGAGGGCACAGGACAAGGAAAAAAACTTGGTTTTATCGCTCAGGAAATCGGACGTGAAATCAATACACTTGGCTCTAAATCAAACCATGCCGAAATGCAGAAAATCGTAGTTCGCATGAAAGACGAATTAGAGCAAATAAAAGAACAGGTATTAAACGCAATGTAATTTTATGGTAAAAAATAAGCTTGTTATTTTCTCGGCTCCTTCGGGATCCGGGAAATCTACAATAATTAATTATCTACTGGAACAAGGCATACCCGTTGCCTTTTCAATCTCAGCAACAAGTCGCGCACCTCGTGGTCAGGAACAACACGGTAAAGAATACTACTTCCTGACAGCCGAAGA
>JBOFKE010000288.1:0-6448 GCA_051657185.1 Bacteroidales bacterium
TGAGATTCATTTTCGCTACAAAACGAACAAATTATCGAAACGTATCGTTTTGCTAATAAAACGCGCGAGCAAAAAACCAGAAATGATAAAAACATCTAATTACAACACAAATGCAACTTTACAGCTTCTGAAGCTAGCATGGCCGGTCATACTATCTTCCTTACTTCACCTGACTTACAACCTTATTGACATGCTGTGGGTCGGAAGATTGGGTAGTGGTGCAGTAGCAGCAGTAGGAAGTGCAACTTTCTTCATCAATCTAGGCTGGGCTTTCGCTAGTATCATAACGATAGGAACTACGGTCTCGATATCACAGGCAGTAGGTGCCAAGAATAAAGGGCTGGTTCAGAAATATGTATCATCTGCATTTTCTGCCATGATCATTATGGCTGGATTCTACACTTCTATCTTATTACTGTTTCCTGAATATCTGATCCGGTTTTTTGAAATCCAGGATCCGGTTGTCGTCGAAAGCGCTGTTAAATACCTGCGTATTAATGCAATCGGTATTATCATAGGATTTTTCAATCTGATACTCGGAGGCATACTTGATGCACATGGAAGAACGAAAAGCTCGTTTCGGGCAGTATTATTCGGCAATATTGCAAATATCATATTAGATCCGCTATTCATTATATATATGGCGCTGGGCGTGCCGGGTGCTGCATATGCTACTGTATTAGCCCGCACGGTTGCTTTAATCTATTACATAACACTGATACGCCGCAACAAACTGATTGAGCTTACGCTGAAACATGTGGGTAAAGAGTATTTGCAAAAGATTTTGAAGATTGGACTTCCGGGGTCATTACAACGTACTCTCTTTACTTTAATAGCAATTGTCATCGGACGAATTGTTGCTGATTTTGGCACAGATGCAATTGCTTCTCAAAAAATAGGGTTACAGATTGAGTCAATCAGTTTTACAATTATGGGCGGGCTCTCGCAAGCTATGGCGATACTGGTAGGACAGAATTATGGAGCTAAATCTTATGCAAATATCCAAAACCTCTATAAAGCCGGACTACGGATTAACATTCTGATTGGTGGCATAATGAGTCTCTTCTTTATCTGTTTTTCCAGACAATTGGTGGAGATATTCGTATCGACTCCGGAAACTATCGAGATGGGTAGTGCCTATTTGCGAATAGTGGGGTTTTCTCAGATATTCATGGGTCTGGATATGATGACTGCAGGTACCTATAATGGTCAGGGCTTGACGAAATATCCGGCAATGAACAGTATATTTCAGACAATCTTCAGGATTCCTTTTGCTTATTATATGAGTCATTACACCTCATTAGGACTTGACGGTGTATGGATCAGTATTTCACTGACAAGCGTGAGTCGTGGTATTGTACTGTTCTTTATGTATAAGGTAAGACAACGCAAATTGAGTCGGTTAAGCATTGTGCAGTTTCATAAGGAAATAAAAAAACATAAAATGGAGAATCAGGAAAAAGAATATCCCTACTCCAGCAATACGATAAATGACAATTAAAACAATTCGAACATGGACAAATTATATAAAAAAGCGCGGCATCTGATGCTCGAAGGGCTATTCGGTTTAGAGAAAGAGAACTTACGAATTACGCCTTCAGCAGAACTTGCATTGACGTCTCATCCGGATTTATTCGGAGATAAGACTATAAACCCATTTATTACGACCGATTTCTCGGAAAGTCAGATCGAGATGATCACTCCACCTCTGCCTGGCATCAAAGAAGCGTTAGGGTTTATGGAGACCATCCATGATATCGTTTCGGAAAGTATAGGCGATGAATTGCTGTGGCCGCAAAGTCTGCCTCCGCTGATACCTGAAGAGAAACTGATACCGATTGCCGAATATGGACATGCGCAACACGAGTTAAGGTTGTACAGAGAACATCTGGCACAGATATACGGAAGAAAACGTCAGTTAATGTGTGGTATCCATTTTAATTTCTCTTTATCGGATGCATGGTTCAACCTGGTATTGAAGGACAATGACCAGCATCTTACACTTGCGAAATTAAAAGAGGTAACATATATGAAGATGTTGCGAAACTTTATGCGCTATCGCTGGAGTTTGGTCTGGCTTTTCGGAGCTTCGCCAATTGCTGAGGCGGGATATCGCGTAAAATTGATCGGTTCGGACTCGGAACGAGCGATGAAAACAGGGCAGAGTATCAGTTTGCGTAACGGACCTCTGGGCTACAGAAATCAAGAAGATTTTATTCTGGATTATTCTTCTCTGGATAATTATCATCGTAATATTGATTTGTTTGTTCATGAGGGACGAATTAAAAGTCGCAAGGAGCTTTATTTACCCGTAAGACTAAAATTTCTGGATAAGGATAAAGGAGCGCCATCTTATATAGAAATCAGAACTATTGATCTGGATCCGTTGGAAAAAGCAGGTGTATCCCCCGAAGCACTGTATTTCTGCCACATTCTTCTATTGTATTCTTTAATAAAAGAGGAAAATGACACGTTCGACCATGCGGCTCAACTGGAAGCAAACAAAAAAAGTGATTTTGCTGCTTCATTTGGCAGATGTAAAGAGTGTACATTCGGCAGTGAGTCCGAAAACTTGTTGCAGCAAGCTCAGAATCTGGTTGAAGATATCTATGAGTCGTTATTGCCATATAATATATGGAGTAATCGAATTTATGCGGATGTATGGAAAAAGATAAGTGAGTTGACTTTTAATCCGGATATGCGTTGCGGGATAGAAGTATATAAAGGCTGTATGGATGAAGGATATCTGAACTATTTCCTTAGAAAGTCACAGCGCTATAAGGCAGAGTCTGTCGAAAAGGGATATCAGTTTCATGGACTGGAGGATATGGAGTTATCTACTCAACTCATACTTAAGGCTGCCGTAAGAAGAGGGATCCAGTTTGAAATCATTGATCGAAAAGAGAATTTTATCAGGTTGTTTAACCGCGAAAAAGAGGAATACATAGTTCAGGCTACAAAGACCGGTCTGGATAATTACGTATCAATCCTGAAAATGGAGAATAAAGCTGTGACAAAGCTACTGCTGGATCGAAAAGGCATTCATACGCCTGCGGGAAAAGAATACAGTGACCCGATCAATGCATTTCATGATTATGGCTTTTTCAAAAATGAGTCGGTCGTGGTAAAACCCAAATCGACGAACTTCGGTATTGGTATCACAATATTGAAATATCCTTATAAGCAGGAAGATTTTGAATGGAGTATCAAACAAGCCTTCAAACATGACAGCAACGTTCTGATCGAACGGTTTGCACCGGGAAAAGAATATCGTTTTCTCGTTATTGAAAATGAGGTCGTAGGAGTATTACATCGTGTACCGGCCAATGTAACAGGAGACGGAATACGTACTATCCGGCAGTTGGTTGAAATAAAGAATCTGGATCCGCTCAGAGGCAGAGGCTATCGTACACCTTTAGAGAAAATCCGTTTAGGGAAAGACGAAGAAATGTTTTTGAAGCTTCAGGGGCTCGATTTTGAGTCTATACCCAATAAGGGAGAAACTATCTTTTTACGGGAGAACTCCAATATAAGTACCGGCGGAGATAGCATAGATTATTCTGATCAAATGCACGAAAGTTATAAGGCTATTGCCATCCGGGCTACGCGTGTGTTAAATGTTGCTATCACAGGAGTGGATATCATGATCACAGATATTAATTCGGAAGCAAATGTGACCAATTATGCAATCATAGAAATGAATTTCAATCCTGCCATTCATATACATTGCTATCCATATAAAGGCGAAAACAGGCATGCGAATGACAAAGTGTTAGATGCTTTAGGATTTTAATTTCATAATGAAATATCTGCCTTAGATAATTTCAGAATCACAAATATTCTAACAGAAAACTAATTTCGATCAGATTATAATTTAACTGAAAACAAAGTCAGATTTATAGGTGTTATTTATGCAGATATTCATGTAGAATTATTTGATTTTTTCTTCAAAACATAAGCTATTGATTATTATACAAATATCAGTATAGACGCAAAAAACTTTCATTTTTCTACTTGCGAAAAGTTTTGTCGAATCAAATAATATATATATTTGCACTGAAAATAAAGGAGTTGTATAATATTTGTCAAATAAACAAATTACTCAATTTTGACATTTTGTCAATTATTTGATACAAAAAACTCCATTTTAACAAATAACACTCTTAATTTGAATCATTCTGAAAAAATTGAGATTGTTAAGCAAACAAACGGAAACCATAAAACAAACAATATTTACAAACTTAATACTTATAAAGTATGGAAATGAGAATTGAAAGCGACTCATTAGGTGAATTATCAGTACCTAAAGACGCATACTACGGAATCCAAACAGAACGTGCTATTAGAAACTTTCAAATTTCTAAAACTAAGATAAGTGACTACCGCGAGTTGGTAAGAGCTCTTGGTATTATTAAATTAGCAGCTGCAAGAGCTAACTATGAACTTGGAACATTAGATAAAGATCGTTTCGAGCCAATCGAGAAAGCTTGTATCCGTGTAATGGAAGGTGATTTTGATGATCAATTCCCTGTAGATATGTTCCAGGGTGGAGCAGGTACTTCTACAAACATGAATGCAAATGAAGTAATTGCTAACGTAGCTTTGGAAATTTGTGGGCATCAAAAAGGAGATTATAAATTCATTTCTCCAAACGATCACGTAAATCTTTCTCAATCTACAAACGATGCTTACCCGACAGCACTTAAAATTTGTCTTTACTCAAAAAGCCAAATCTTAGTAAAACATATCCAAATGTTGGTTGATGCATTCCGTGCTAAAGGAAAAGAGTTTGCGCATGTAATTAAAATGGGTCGTACAGAAATGCAGGATGCAGTTCCGATGACTCTTGGTCAGGAATTTGAGGCTTTTGCTGAAAACTTATCAGAAGAGATTACTCGTATCAACCAAATGGCTGCATTATTCCTTGAAATCAACATGGGTGCAACTGCTATCGGTACAGGTATCAATGCTGCGAAAGGTTATGCAGAGTTAGTTACAACTAAATTAAGCGAAATCTGTGGTGAAGTATTCATCAAAGCTCCAAACTTAATCGAAGCAACTCCTGATACAGGTTCTTACGTAATCTATTCATCAGCATTGAAACGTCTTGCTGTGAAATTATCTAAAATTGCTAACGACTTACGTTTACTATCTTCAGGTCCAAGATGCGGTTTCAATGAAATCAATCTTCCTCCACTTCAACCAGGTTCTTCTATCATGCCAGGTAAAGTGAATCCGGTTGCTGCTGAGTTGATGAACGAAATTAGTTTCAAAGTTATCGGTAATGACCTTACTGTTACTTTCGCTGCTGAGGCTGGTCAGTTGCAATTGAACGCGATGGAACCTGTTATTATCCAATCTATTTTAGAGTCTATCATCTATTTGAGAAACGGTATGGATATGTTCAGAGAAAAATGTATCAATGGTATCACTGCTAACGAAGAAGTATGCCGTAACATGGTTTACAATAGTATCGGTGTTATCACTGCTCTTAACCCATATATCGGTTACAAAAACAGTGCTATGATTGCAAATGAAGCATTGAAAACCGGACGTGGTGTTTATGATCTTGTTCTTGAACATAAATTAATGGATAAAGAAGCTCTTGATAAAGCTTTGGATCCACAAAACATGTTGGAACCTAAAGAATGGAAAAAACTTTAATCGGTTAATTTTCTATTTACACAATCACACATAACTCAAAATCGAGTAGGTAGGGGGATTACTCCCCCGCCCTCTCACACCACCGTGCATGCTCTCGCACACGGCGGTTTCTTTTAACCGTTTAACCTTGCGTGATTTAATGTGAGATTATACAGCCCTTCCTCTTCAAACCATTTATTATTAAGGGCTTGATGAGCCTGAGGACATCCTGATTTACGCCAATAACCTTTTCCCGATAGGGCTAAGATCCAGCTTTGCCATGTATCGACACCTCTTTTCTTCAAGAATTTCTGTAACGTATTAACTTTTTTGCATTGTTTTAACCGATAGCAACGCAATCTTCTGCGTATCCATGAGTCTAAATTCTGCATCAGCCGTTTACTTTGAGAATAACGAAAGTAGTTTAACCATCCTCGCATCATTGGTGTCAGTTCGTTTATTATTTGTCCGAAACTCACTCCTCTGTTACGTTTGGTTAGCTTTCGCACCTTTTCCTTAAATCGGGCTACGCTCTTCTTTGCGATACTTAAGCTACCGTTCTTTCGGATTGTGTATCCCAGAAATTTGGTTTGATTCACGGGGCATACCTGACTCTTTTCTCTATTGACCTGTAATTTCAGTTTCCTCTCGATAAAGTTGCTTACCGATTCCATTACTCTATCACCGGCCTCTTGGCTGTGTACGTAGATATTGCAATCATCTGCATAACGAACAAATTTGTGTCCTCTGCGTTCCAATTCTTCATCAAGTTCATCTAGAACGATGTTAGATAGTAACGGTGAGA
>JBOFKE010000289.1:0-1540 GCA_051657185.1 Bacteroidales bacterium
ACTCCGGTAAAGGATGTATAAACAATTAATATGAAGTACTAAGAATTAAAGAGCAATAACATTGTCAAAAAAAACTACCTAAAAGTCTGCGGAAAAATCAAATTAATCCTTTTTTACAAGCAATAAAAATTGCTTCAGAAGTCGTTTTCACTTTAAGTTTATCGAAAATAATCTGCTTGATTCGCTTAAGAGAAGATTTTGTGACCTGAATGGCTTGTGCAATTTCTGCCTCTTTAGCCCCCTCCCCGGCAAGACGAAGAATATTACATTCTGTTTGTGTTAGCATCAAGTCCTCGATAGCAATAAATGACCTCGTTTTCAAATCATACAAATAAGTCTGTCGGGATTCTATTTCGAACATCTTCAAAATGGGTTCTCCCACAAAGTCAACACGATTAAGTATTCCCAAAGATGCATACAACTGCTTATGCGGAGTATAAATCATTGGGATAACCTTGATTAAAAACCCTTGATCTGTTACATTGGATGCTATATTGAATTTAATAGTAAAAAAGAAACTCTTATTTACATACTTATCCTGACGAATAAACTGTTTATTTATAATTTGAATAAAACGCATGATTGTATCACGATCTGCCTTATTCAGTTTGGATGTGATATAAGACAGTTCTAATGAATCTTTTTTATTCCCGATAATATCATAAATGTTACTATTATAGTTATAAACTGAAATAGCTTCTAAACAATGATCAAATACAATATGCGTCTGAAGATTATTGCATGCTAATGCATCAATATTAAAATGCATAGATTCAAGATCAAAACCAATCTGATCAGAAAAGTGCTGATTTAAAATAAAAAAGTCGGTAAGTATCATAATCCTAATGTCTTTTAATCAAAGAATATTCATTTTAAGAGCATAATAAAGAGCCTCGGGCATACTATTAACTGCCAGTTTTTTCAAAATCCGTTTTTTATAGTACTTAATTTTATTTACATCTGAATCCAGCTTCTCTGCTATTTCATACTCTTTGTATCCATTAGCTGTAAAAGAAAGTATTGATAACTCCGTTTCATTCAACTTCACCTCCTGTTCACTTAGAAATTCATTCAAACGCTTATTATAAACAAAACGCTTATTCTCTTTCAGAAAAAAGATCTTAAACTCTACATGAAAGAAACGGGTAGATGGGGTAACATAGATAATCGAAAAGTGAACCTGACCATTACACGTATAAATAGGATATAAAAAACAATCTAATGTAAAAAAACTTCCGTTCCGATGCCTGACTCTGTAGTTAAAACGCAAATTAAAGAATAATTGATCATTACCATCCAAGTCATTCATCACTTTGAATAGAGGTTCTCCGCAAATTCGTTTGATTTCATTTACATCATCCCGATGCATTACCGAGGGTATAAAATCTGTACCAGCCGCATTAACTTCTTCTTTAGAATATCCAAGAAGAGAAATAAAAGCATCCGAAAGTAAATATGTCTTTTGTTCCTGATTATTGAATATAAAAGATGCCTTTTCAAAAGCATAACTACACACTTCAAACCATCTATTCAGGTCATC
>JBOFKE010000290.1:0-3404 GCA_051657185.1 Bacteroidales bacterium
TTGACAAGGAAACGGGTGAGCGTATATCTAATATATCTACAGTTCAGCCACCACTGTATCAAGATGTTTTCGGACATACGTTGGTTGAGTTGGCTAAATTAAATGAGGATATCGTAGGGATAACACCTGCAATGCCTACTGGGTGTTCAATGACCTATATGATGAAGGAGTTTCCTAAACGTGCTTTTGATGTAGGGATTGCAGAAGGGCATGCTGTGACTTTCTCTGCGGGATTAGCTGCGCAAGGAAAGCTGCCGTTTTGTAATATATACTCCTCTTTTATGCAAAGAGCATATGATAATGTTATACATGATATAGCGTTACAAAATCTGAACGTAGTGTTTTGTTTAGATAGAGCAGGGGTGGTAGGAGAAGATGGACCGACGCACCATGGAGTGTTTGATTTAGCTGCTTTTCGACCTATTCCTAATTTGATTATTTCAGCACCAATCAATGAGCATATGCTAAGGAACTTAATGTTTACAGCTCAACAAAAAGATATGGGACCATTTATGATCCGCTATCCAAGAGGTAGAGGTGTTGAAGTTGATTGGGAATCACCAATGTCAGCTTTGCAAATAGGAAAAGGCCAGTTGATGAAAGAAGGTGCTGATATATTGATTCTCTCTCTTGGTCATATTGGTAATGCAGCGTTAGAGGCTGCTAATAAAGCAAAAGATTTAGGAATCTCCGTGGCTGTTGCAGATATGATATTCTTGAAGCCTATAGATGAGGATTTACTTCATTATGCAGGTAAGAACTTTAAGAAAATTATCACTGTCGAAGATGGTGTTATTGCAGGAGGACTTGGAACAGCAGTTATTGAATTTTTCAGCGAGCATGGATATACTCCTAAGGTTAAACGTTTAGGTATTCCTAATTCATTTGTTACACACGGTACAATTCCTGAATTGCAGAGTATTTGTGGATATGATGAGCAAGGAATTTTAAATACGATAAAGGAGTTTATGGCATAAAAAAACGCATCTGATTAAGATAATTCTCTTGTCAGATGCGTTTTTATTTATAATCAAGTTTAGGTCTTAAGTGTAAGTGGTTGAATATTCTGATAGAAAAAGTAGTTAATCTGGTTAAGATTAACTGCTTTTCAAATATTAAATTATAGATTTTACATTATAATATCTTCACCTTTTGAGATTTCTTGTTTGCCATATACGCTTAAAGCCAGGCTACGAGAAAGCATAATGAAGAGTCCTGTAAGAATTAAATTTAAGGCAATCGTTAATGTTGAAATGATCAACAATGGACCGCCCAGATTATAACCTAATGCTAAGAATATAATTGCAGCACCTACTTCACCACGGGTAAACATACCAATAGATAAAGCTAATCTTTCTTTGAATGCTCTATCGCGATAGAAAAATACCGGAACCATTTTACCAACGTTTGATAAAGCCGTAACTAATATCACGTTCAGAATAATAGCTCCCCAGCTCATATTTGGCAACGCTTGTGATATAACGCTTGTCCCTTCTGGTGTAATAGCACCAATGAACAAAGGCATACTTGTACCAACAAGGAACATAAATAGATAAGAAACCAGGTTGTGAACCCGGATTTCTTCATTAGATACAATATGATGCTCTTTCATAATCATACCAAAAATAAACGCAGGAAGTAATACCTCAATATGTATACCTTCATCAACACCAAAAAAGTGTTTCGTTACAGAATATACTACAGCCGTGATGCCGTAAATTACAGCCCCGTATGCAAGGATATGCTTCCAGGTTTGTCCAATATTTAATTTCCCCATATATTTCCATCCGATCCACAATAATAGTGTTACGACGAAAACAATTACAAATAACTGCCATTTGAAACCAACCATCATAACCTGTAAAGGTATCATGAGGAGGATCGTATCCAGGTCGTCAAAGATGGCTAGTACCTGAATCTTCTTATAAATCCATTGCTGTTTTAGTCCTGCAGCTGCAAGCATTGTAAACAAAATACCTGCTGATGTTGGTGCTGCAAAACGACTTAATAGAAGATTCTCTTTCCAGGCATCCCAATTTGTTAAATACTCGGATGGTAATAATACCATAAAATACACACAAGTAAATACCCAGGGTAGGGCAGCTGTTGCCATGGCGATAAAATAATCGGCAGTATAACTACTTACTTTTGTCTTGTCAATTTTAAATTCTCTACCCACATTAATCATAATGAATGATAAACAGACATAGAGAAGCGTATCTACAATTGGTTTGTAGGATGATTGGTTTAGATAAAAGGGTAGCGCTTGTGACGCGATTAAGCCAAGGATTAAACACAAGGAAAAATAGATGACTTTCTTCATAAGAAAAATAGTTTGTTTATTGAACCGAACTCGGTTTTAGAATTAATTATTAAAATAAATACTTGTTTTAAGACACTTCTAGTGCTTGATTACCACAAATGTATGAAATAAAAACGACAACGGCAAGTAAACTTTTTTCCGAAACTTCATTGAGCGAACAAAATATTACTTTATATTTGCCAAAAGAAAAACTCAATTGAATTATTAACTAAAAAATATTTTCTTACATGGTTAAGCCTTATGTAGTAGGTATCGATATAGGTGGTACTAATACAGTAATGGGTATTGTTGATGCTCGCGGTTCAATAATTGGCAGTGATTCGATCAAAACTCAAAAATATTTAATCATTGAAGAGTATGTAGATGAATTGTGCAAACATTTGACAGCTCTTATTAATGAAGTTGGTGGTGTTGATAAAATTAAAGGTGTTGGTGTAGGTGCTCCTAACGGAAACTTCTTTAACGGTACAATTGAGTTCGCTCCAAATTTACCTTGGAAAGGTGTTATTCATCTTGCTAAAATGATTTCTGAGCGTATCGGTGTACCAGTATCTTTAACTAATGATGCTAATGCTGCTGCTATTGGTGAGATGACTTA
Organism: Bacteroidales bacterium; assembly: GCA_051657185.1. Classification (GTDB taxonomy): domain Bacteria; phylum Bacteroidota; class Bacteroidia; order Bacteroidales; family UBA7332; genus UBA7332. The sequence continues at coordinate 2,922 of JBOFKE010000290.1, forward strand.
TGGTGCTGCGCGTGGGATGAAAGATTTTATTATGATCACTTTAGGAACTGGTGTTGGTAGTGGTATCGTTGCTAACGGACAGTTGATTTATGGTCATGACAGCTTCGCCGGTGAATTAGGACACGTTATTGTTCGTCGTTCGAATGGTCGCTTATGCGGCTGTGGTCGTACAGGTTGTCTGGAAGCTTATACTTCAGCTACAGGTGTTGCTCGTACGGCACGCGAATTCTTAGAAATAAGAAAAGAAGAGTCAGAATTGCGTCATATTCCTGTACAGGAAATTACATCTAAAGATGTTTTTGATGCAGCTGTTAAAGGCGATAAATTAGCGTTAGAAATTTTCGAATTTACAGGTAATATTCTAGGTGAAGCATTTGCCGATTTCGTTGCATTCTCTCGCCCTGAAGCAATCATCTTATTTGGTGGTTTAGCTCGTTCAGGCGATATGATCATGAAGCCTATTCGTGAAAGCATGGAAAGAAA
>JBOFKE010000291.1:0-9809 GCA_051657185.1 Bacteroidales bacterium
GTGAACAAGATGGAACAAAGCGACTGATATCTTTTGTTTTTGTTGTTTGAATTGTCCCCTTATCTTTTTTCTCAAGAGAATCGATATGTTCCAGTATATCTAACTTCTGATTGGACCCCAATACTAAATCTACACCAGGTATCTGAGCAATCTCTTCAGGTTTTAATTGTGCATAACATCCCGTCACTACGATAAAAGCTCCTGGATGATCTTTTGAAATCTTACGGATGGTTTGACGGCACTTTTTATCAGCTAATTCTGTCACAGAGCATGTGTTAATAACGCAAATATCTGCAATTTCATTTCCGCGAACTTTGTGGATGCCATGTTCAAGTAATTGTTTTCCGATTGTTGAAGTCTCGGCGAAATTCAATTTACAGCCTAATGTGTAATAAGCTGCCTTTTTATTTTCAAATATAGTATTGTCGATCATTTAACTGTAATTTTGATGCAAATATACGAAACTGTTATTTATAAAGAGTCTATTTATTATTAAATTCAATCAAAGAGAAATTCGATTACTTAAAATCATAGAAATAAGTTTTATATTAAAGATGTTTCTACGACTCTATTCGATTTGAGAGTTTGATGAGGGATAAATCAGTGATAGATGGATGAAGGAACCAATTAAATTTATTAGTTTTGGTGTTCTTAGATAAAAAACACAATTTTTTGGAGTTAATTTAATATTTAATAATGATGAGAAAATTACTTTTATTGTTGTTCATTGCATTGTCTGTAGCCCGCGGTTACACTCAGGAAACAAATGATCAATATTTATTTCTAAATCGGATTAAGGCTCTTTGTGGTAAATCATTTGAAGGGAAGGTTACAGCAGGCAATCGGAATGATGATTTTAGTAAAAACCGTTTAGTAATGCATATACGCTCATGTGATGGTAATCGTATACGTATTCCGTTTTTTGTAGGAGAAGATCGCTCCCGGACATGGATTCTTACATATGAAAATAATCAGATACAATTAAAGCATGATCACAGACACGAAGATGGGAGTGAAGATACTGTAACACAATATGGAGGTGTTACGCCAAACGCAGGCTGCGATAGTATTCAAATGTTTCCTGCAGATGTATTTACAAGAGATTCTTATCCTCACACGGCAAATAATGTATGGTGGATTACAATAGACGATAAAATATTTACTTACAATCTGCGTCGTATAGGCTCTGACCGTGTATTTACGGTTAGTTTTGATTTAACTAAAGAGGTCCCGACTCCCGATGCTCCATGGGGATGGATTGATTAAAGATACATTGATCATTTGATATTTAGAAAATACAGAAAAACCGGATTCTTTAAAAGATCTGGCTTTTCTGTATTTTGCGTTTTATTGAGTGGTAATACACTGTGGATGAAAAAGATTCAGATATATTACTATAATATTAAGTGATTTAAATTGACTCAGTTATTATAGTCAAACAGATTATTAGCTTAAATTTTTGTTTAATTATTTTGCTTATTTATGATGAAAAATCAAAATTGGTAAATGCGTTTCTTTGATTAGTGAATTAGTAAAGCTTTTAGAGAAAATACTGGCAAAGAAGCTTTTGTTTTCTTTTAATGCAACAATTATATCGGCACTTGTTGTTCTCGCTTCAGAATCAACTAATTCACCATTCGAAATACTTTCTTTATAAGGAAGTATCTGAACGGTTATATCAATATTTGAGTTCCTGAAATTTTCTTTTAATAAAGCCTGAAACCCCATTCCGGTAAGATGAGTTTTGAAGCTTTTGTTTTGTTCGATATGTAAAACCTCAATAGATTTGATTTTATAACTGCTCATGTTAACCAATCGTTTGATTGTAGATATGTCTTCTTCGAGAAAATCGGATGCATATAAAATTTTTGAGAACTTTACATATTTCATGTCTGCATTAATTATCAAAACAGGGCAGGTAATATGTTTAATAATATCTATAGAGGCCTGATTCAGATTCCAAAAAGATAACTGGTTTGATACAGGTAGAACAATAACATCCGTATCGCCTTTTTGAATTTTTTCCTGCACGATTGTATAAGCATCACCTATTTCATAGTCAATATCATTTTTATGTTTGATATAGCCTTCAGCAATAAGTGTTTGAGTGAGCTTATCAATCATATCATTGGATATCTCAGTAATGACATTCATTTCATTCAGATCCATAACGGTAGGAGTAATAAAATCAGGATCTGTACTTAATATTTGTGGTGCTTGTATATAGAGATAATTCACTTCGTAGCCCATATCTTTCGCTAGTGCACATGCATATTCTACAAGTGAAATTTTATTCTCTTGGTCATTAAGCAGAAGAGTTATTTTTTTCATAATTAGGTCGATTTTGAATTTTATAGTTATATAATCAAATATAAAACAAAATCATGCACAGGAAGGTTGTAAAAAAAGAACTGAATAGATAGAATCTACTCAGTTCTTTAATATATTTCTATACGGAATAATTTCGTATCTTATTCTCCGATTTCTATTAAGTATCTTTCAGCATCAATAGCAGCTTTGCAACCAGATGCTGCAGCAGTTATAGCCTGGCGATAGTGTGGGTCGGCTACATCACCTGCAGCAAATATACCCGGGATATTTGTGCGTGCAGAAGTTCCTTCGGTGATTACATAACCAACTTCATCAAGTTTTATGTAATCTTTGAAAATATCAGTATTAGGTTTGTGACCGATTGCTAAGAAGAATCCATCAATAGCGATATCTATAGTTTCTTCGTCACTGTGACCGCGACGTTTGATAAGTTTAGCGCCTTCAACACCGTTCTCACCAAATAGGCCCAAGGTTTCATGTTCAAATAATACTTCTATTTTCTCATTCTCTAAAACACGTTGTTGCATGATCTTAGATGCTCTCAAATGATTTTTTCTGACAATCATGTAAACTTTACTGGCTAGTTTTGACAAGTATTCAGCTTCTTCGCAAGCAGTATCGCCACCGCCAACTACGGCTACGCGTTTGTTGCGGTAGAAGAATCCGTCGCAAGTAGCACAAGCAGAAACTCCCATACCTGCATATTTAGCTTCGTCAGGTAAGCCCAGATATTTTGCTGTAGCACCTGTTGCGATAATTACGGTATCAGCTTCGATAACTTTTTCGCCATCAAAAGTAACTTTATAGGGTTTGCTGGAAAAATCAGCAGCAGTAGCTACTCCCCAACGAATATCAGCTTCGAAACGTTTAGCCTGGCTGCGAAGGTCTTCCATCATTTGATTACCATCAATACCTTGAGGATAACCCGGGAAATTTTCAATTTCAGTAGTAGTTGTAAGTTGTCCGCCAGGTTGCATGCCTTCGTATAGAACAGGGCTAAGATTAGCTCGAGAAGCATAAATAGCAGCTGTAAAGCCTGCAGGGCCCGAACCGATTATAAGGCATCGAACACGTTCGTTTGTATTTTCCATTGTGTACGTTTTAATGTATTACTATAGTTTTAAATCACCATCACGAAAGTGAATAATCGTATCTTTAGTAGATGAAAACTCAGCTTTGTTTTTAACTAAAGTTCCCTCTTGAGTAATAAATACATATCCTTTTCCCATAATATGGTCAGGCGAAGATAATTCAACAATTTTTTCTTTCAAAATAAGCTCTTGATTTTTTTTACTGATCAATGAGGCAATATTAAGCTGTAACTGTGAAGATAAAACATCTAACTGTGTTTTTTGTTTTGAAATATTTGTCATTGAAATATTACCAATAACATGCATCAGTCGTTCCTGTACTCTCTTTTCAGTGTGCAGTCGCTCATTTATTTGCTGAGGTATTCGCCAGGTAAGCTGGGTCAAACTTTGATTTTCGGTAAGAAGTAACTTTACAGAAAACTCCTTTATCCATTCGATTTGTCGGTGCAATTCAACTTCAGCTATTTCTAATTGAGATAAAAGAAATTCAGCCACGGCAGTTGGGGTCTTAACACTTTTAAAAGCAACTTCATCTAAGACAGACTTATCTCTGTCATGACCTATACCTACGATTACAGGAAGAGGGAAAGTTGCTACTGCCTCCGCTAAGGGATAACTGTCAAAACAGTTGAGATCAGAAGTTGCACCACCACCACGGATAATAACCACAGCATCAAAAAGATTAGCGTATTTGCGCACTTTACTCAGAGCTGTAAGCATAGATTTTTCAACTTCTTTTCCCTGCATAAGTGAAGGAAAGAGTTTTGTGATGAAACTGTACTGATAGGTATTATTATGAAGTTGATTATAAAAATCTTCAAAACCGGCAGCTGAAGCTGAAGATATGACAGCTATACGTTGGGGATTAGATATAAGTCTTTTTTGGATGTTTTCTGTAAGAATTCCATTCTTTTCAAGCTTCATCAAAATTTCACGACGTTTCATTACCATATCACCCAAAGTAAAGGAAGGGTCTATTTCCTGTACATTTAAAGACATGCCGTATAGCGGATGAAAGTCTATAGTTACACGAACCAGAATTTTAATTCCCGAAGTAAACAATTGACCTGTTTCAGATTCAAAATAAGGTCGCAGATTTCGAAATACGTTTGCCCAGATACGTCCCGGAGCTTTGGCTATGATCGTTTCATTGTTAGTATCTTTTTCAAGAAACTCAAAATAACAATGTCCACTCTGATACGCTTTGACATCACTGATCTCAGCTCTGATCCAGATACTCTGGATGAAGCATTCATTAAGCGCTTTTTTGATTAGCAGATTTAACTGAGAGAGTGTTAGTGAATTATCGGGTGCAAACATGTTGATACGAATTATTGATTAATTATTTCTGTATATAATTTATCCCAATTATCAGCCAGAGATTGCATATCGGGATATAATTTATCTGTACCTAAGCTGTAAAATAGTTTTTCGTCCAGAGGACCTGTATTTACTGTAACTGTAAAAATCTGTGCAGCTTTTGCAGATTCTACCCCCATAGGTGCATTCTCGATTACGATAGCTTCATCTGCAGAAACATTCATCAGCTTAAGTGCTTTCAAATAAGGTTCGGGATCAGGTTTCCCTTTTTTTACGTCTCTTGCCGAAACTAAATGCTTCTCATCAAAAATACCAGGGAAAGCACTGTCTAGTCGTGATAGGAGACTGACTTGCCCCGATCCGGTAACAACACAAACTTCGATTCCCTGTAATTTGATTTTCTTTAGCAATTCTAAAGCACCTGGCATAGGTAGCGCTTTGGGTAGCTGATTAAAGTGAAACGTTTTCATTTCATACACTGCTTTAATCTCTTCATCAGAAGGTTCTCTGTTAAGCTCGCGATTAAAAAGCAGTCGGGTAGTACCTGCTCCGGTACGTCCTTCGTGTAAATAGAATTCATCTTTTGTGCATGGAATATTCCATTTAGTCATCGTCAGAAACCATGATTCTGTATGATTTTTCATTGAGTCAAAAAGGACTCCGTCCATATCGAACAGAACAACCTTAAGTTCTTTCATATATTCTATTTATAAGAAAGACACAGAAAGGAACTCTTTCCGTGTCTTCACTATTTTGTGTAATAAGATTTCTTAAATACGAGCTTTGATAGCTTTAGACTCTTCTTCGAATCCAGGCTTATCCAGCAAAGCGAACATATTCTTTTTATATGCTTCAACGCCCGGTTGATCAAATGGGTTGATATCTAGTAAATAACCACTGATACCACATGCTTTTTCGAAGAAATAGATCATTTCTCCTAAATAGAATTCATTTAATTCAGGCACGCTTACACGCATATTAGGTACTTCACCGTCAACATGTGCAATTTGAGTACCTAGTTCAGCCATTTTATTAACTTCGTCTACACGCATACCAGATAAGAAATTCAAACCGTCAAGGTTTTCTTTATCGAAAGGAATCTCTACTGTATGTTTAGCTTTCTCAACAGAAACGACTGTTTCGAAGATTGTTCTTTCACCTTCTTGAATCCATTGACCCATTGAGTGAAGATCAGTAGAGAAATCTACTGCAGCAGGGAAAATACCTTTATGCTCTTTCCCTTCACTTTCGCCATAAAGCTGTTTCCACCATTCGTTGAAGTAGTGAAGTTTAGGGTTGTAGTTGACAAGTATTTCAATCTTTTTGCCTTGTTTGTACAATTCATTGCGTGCAGCAGCATATTGAGCAGCCATATTTTCAATAAAAGGAACCTTATCAGAAGTCATTCCTTCCATTTCTTTTGCTCCTGCTACTAATTTGTGAATGTTGCAACCTGCAACTGCAATAGGAAGTAAACCTACCGGAGTTAACACCGAAAAACGACCACCAACATTATCAGGAATAATAAATGTTTTATAAGCTTCCTGATCAGCTAGTTTACGTAAAGCTCCTTTTTTCGCATCTGTAACAGCAACGATACGATTACGAGCTTCTTCTTTACCGACTTTGCCTTCAAGAAGTTGTTTTAGTAAGCGAAATGCAATAGCAGGTTCAGTCGTAGTACCTGATTTTGAAATATTGATGATACCGAATTCTTTGTTACGAAGATATTCCATCAATTCGTAAATATAGTCTTCGCCGATATTTTGACCTGCGTAAACAACAGCAGGACCTGTTCTTGTTGTTTCGTAAGCATCGAAAATATTTAAGTTCGCGTCGATAACGGCTCTGGCACCTAAATAGCTACCACCGATACCTACAACAACCACTACTTCACATGCTTTACGTAGTTTTACAGCTGTTTCAACGATTTCATCAAGATCGCTATCTGAAATTGAAGAAGGAAGGTGAACCCAACCCAGAAAATCATTACCTCTGCCTGTTCCTTTGTGTAGTTTGTGTAAAGCATCAGCAACTGGTTGCTCATAACTCATAAAAGCTTCCTGACTCATTGAGCCCATTGCTTTATTAAAATCGAAAGATATATGTCTCATCCTTATAAAGATTAAGGGTTCTTAATATATTGAATTATTCAGGATTTTAGCTGAATACTTCTTTTAACTCTTTTAATTTTGCTAACGGAGACGCCCGATTATAAAGAATGTCATATACAGCATCCAATATAGGCATATGAACGTGATAGTTTTGATTTATCTCTTTCATACATTTGGTAGCGTAATAACCTTCAGCAATCATTTCCATCTCTATTTGAGCTGTTTTAACTGAATATCCTTTCCCAATCATGGTCCCGAATGTATGATTTCGGCTAAACTTTGAATATGCCGTAACAAGTAAATCACCCAAATATACAGAATCACATATATTTCTATCCAAAGGACATGCCGCTTGTGTAAAACGATCCATCTCTTGGATTGCATTGGATGTTAATACAGCAATAAAGTTATCACCATATTTCAAACCGTTACAGATACCTGAAGCAATTGCGTAAACATTTTTTAGAACTGAGCAATATTCGACACCATATATATCTTGACTGATAGATGTCTTCACATAATTGCAATTCAGTAATTCGGCAACAGTATTTGCTATACCCAGATTTTCGCAAGCTATCGTTAAATAGGACATACGCTCAAGGGCAATTTCTTCGGCATGACAAGGTCCGCCGATTACAGCCATTTGAGCAGGAGGAAGATTATATACTTTCTCGAAATAATCGGATATAATCATGTTTTCATCCGGAACAATACCTTTAACTGCCGAAACAACAATTTTACCACTTAAGTCTTCCTTGAGCTTTTTTAAATGTTGCTTTAAATAAGGCGACGGAGTAACTACAATTAGTATATCGGAGTTCTTGACAATTGCGTTTATGTTTGTTGAGAAGTTAATTCGATCCATATCGAATTTTACTCCTGTTAAATAAGCAGGATTACTTCCCAGTTTTTTGAAATCATCAATACGATCCTTTCGTCGCATATACCAATTGATCTTATCTGTATTATTTAAGATCAATTTAGCAATAGCCGTAGCCCAGCTTCCACCACCCAGAATGGCTACTCTTTTTTGCTTTACCATACAAAACTGATTTAATTACGAATTATGATATTCAGCTCTCAAAGCTGAATATCCTTAACCCGCAATTCGTAATTATTTATTTTGCATTCTCAACCCATGATGCAACTGCATCTAAAGTAGGATTCGTCAATTCCAATTTGTATTTTTTATTCAATCCGCAAATTTCCTGATGAAGTTTGTTCGGATTCGAATCCTTCAATTGATCAACAGTCAAAATACCTGCTTTTTGAATAATTGCTACCCATTCTTCAGGTACACCAATTGCTGTGAATTTTGAAACACCATCTTTTAATTGCGTTTTTTCAGGACGCATTTGAGGGAATAACAAAACTTCCTGTATAGTTGTTTGATTTGTCATCAACATTACCAGACGATCCATACCAATTCCGATACCGGCTGTAGGTGGCATACCGTACTCCAATGCTCTCAAGAAATCTTGATCAATAAACATTGCCTCATCGTCTCCTTTTTCAGAAAGACGTAATTGGTCCTGGAATCTTTCACGTTGATCGATCGGGTCATTTAGCTCAGAATATGCATTAGCGATTTCCTTACCATTAACCATTAGCTCAAAACGCTCTGTCAGATCAGGATTGTTTCTGTGCTTTTTAGTAAGCGGTGACATTTCAACCGGGTAATCTGTGATGAATGTAGGTTGGATATAGTTTCCTTCGCACTTTTCACCGAAAATTTCATCGATTAGTTTGCCTTTGCCCATAGTGTCATCAGCTTCAATACCTAGGTCTTTGCAAACTATGCGTAACTGATCTTCGTTCATGCCGGCAATATCAATACCTGTATGATCTTTGATCGCCTCGATCATTGTTACTCTTTTGAAAGGAGCTTTGAAACTAATAGTATTATCACCAACCTGAACTTCTGTAGTTCCGTTCACCTCCATACAGATCTTCTCGATCATGTTTTCAGTAAAAGTCATCAACCAGTTATAATCTTTATATGAAACATAAAGCTCCATAACTGTAAATTCAGGATTGTGCGTACGGTCCATACCTTCATTACGGAAGTTACGGGAAAACTCATAAACACCTTCAAATCCACCTACAATAAGTCGTTTCAGATATAACTCATTAGCAATACGCATATAAAGAGGCATATCTAATGTGTTGTGATGTGTCGTAAACGGACGTGCAGAAGCACCACCCGGAATTGGTTGCAATACAGGTGTGTCTACTTCAACATAGCCAAATGAGTTGATATAATTACGCATTGTGTTGAATACGCGTGTACGTTTCATAAAGATATCTTTCACATTGTCGTTAACAACAAGGTCAACATATCTTTGGCGGTAACGCAATTCAGGATCCGTAAATGCATCATAAGTTACACCATCTTTTACCTTAACGATAGGCAGTGGCTTTAAAGATTTAGATAACAATACCAATTCGCTTGCATGGATAGAGATTTCACCCATTTGTGTGCGGAATACATAACCTTTGATCCCAACAAAATCTCCAATATCCATTAAGCGCTTAAATACAGTATTGTATAGCTCTTTATCTTCGCCCGGACAAATCTCGTCACGTGCTATATATACTTGGATGCGTCCTTCTGAATCTTGTAACTCAAGGAAGGATGCTTTACCCATAATACGGCGGCTCATAATACGACCTGCAACCGATACTTCTCGCTTCTCTGAAGCCTCGTTATCAAAGTTAGCTTTGATTTCGTTTGTGTATCCGGTTACTACATATTCAGCTGCAGGATAAGGCTCAATGCCTAATTTTTTTAGCTCTTCTAAACTGTTTCTTCTGACAATTTCCTGTTCGCTTAATTCTAAGATGTTCATATTATTCTAAAAATATTAATCCTATTTTCTATCCCGCAAAAATAATAAGATTTCTTTAAATTACGGTGTAAACGTGTAAAATGATTTCATAAATTGAAAATGAG
>JBOFKE010000292.1:0-15589 GCA_051657185.1 Bacteroidales bacterium
AGATTAATATCTGAAACAATTCCATAGGAACGCCAGATAGATTTCACGCCAAAGCCTTTCCAGAAACCTTTCGGAAAACGATATTGAATATTTAATCCATTGTTAATTTTAGATCTTAGACTTGGTTTGCCCTCAGAAGGAGTGAAGAGCAAATATTCATTATCTGAGTTATATGTTGATAAAGTATTCAGAACAAACCGGCTATAATTGCCTAGTCCTGTTCCATTGTGCGTAGCACGTTTAGCATCAAATGCAATTCTCATAAAGTCAAATTTCTTATTCTAAATAATAAGACGTCTCATTTTTAGTTTATGCTGCAAAGGTAGGAAATAAAGTTCGGATTATAGTTGATTATCTTATAATAAAGGATCTAGGAGTAATAAACAATTGTTAGATACAAAATGTCATGTGTTATTTTAAGAGAATATATTGAAATCTCTATTCTCAAAATTATCGATGATTGTATTATTTATCTACTTTTGCTTTAAGGTTAGAAGGAGCTATTAAAGATTAACAATAGAAGTATGATAAATATAACTAATAATACTAAGATATTTGTTTTTTGTCCGCCAAATTTAGTGACTGGAGGCGCAGAATTATTACATCAGTTAGTTCACTATTTGAGGACTCATGGAAAAGAAGCTTATATTTATTATTATGGAGCATCTGAGGATACTAAAGTTCCAGATGATTATTTGTGTTATAATATAAAAATCATTGCGGAAATTATTGATGAGGATCAGAATATTCTTGTATTGCCAGAGGTGATGTTTTCGTTATCAGATGATTATAAGAATATTCAGCAAATATTCTGGTGGTTGAGTGTTGATAATTTTTTTGTCGCTTATATGAATATTCTGAATGTTCAGGATATATCAAAATGGAATATAAAGAAAGGAAGAGAGTTATTAAAACACCACTTATATCGTCTTTTTATTAAAGGACGAAAATCTATTTTTCGAACAAAATCCATTAAACAATTTTGCAGTAAAGCTTCTTTACATCTTTATCAGTCTGAATATGCACATCAATTTTTATTGGATATAGGATTCGTTAAAATGTGGGCGTTAAAAGATTTTATTAATACACAGCATTCTGAAGGTTTATCTTTTGAGAATAGAGAAGATATTGTATTGTATAATCCGAAAAAAGGCTATGAAATTACAAAGCAAATAATAGATAATTCGCCACATATTAAATGGGTTGCTATTGAAAATATGAGTAGAAATGAAGTTGTTGATTTAATGCGCAGAAGTAAAGTATATGTAGATTTCGGAAATCATCCGGGCAAAGATCGTTTGCCTCGTGAATGTGCTTTAAATGGTTGCTGTATTATCACAGGTAAAAGAGGTGCTTCTGCATATTTTGAAGATGTTCCGATTGATGAGCAATTTAAATTTGATGATAAAGAATTAGATATAAATAGTGTGATTGTTAAGATAGAATCAGTATTGGATAATTTTGAGTTTTACTCACAATGTTTTGATCCATATAGGCAGATTATTAAAAGAGAATATTATGATTTTGAAAATCAAGTAAGAACAATATTTGCATTATAAGAAAAAAGGAGACAAAAGCTAGCTAGCTTTTGTCTCCTTTTTTCTTATTTGTTTTTATACATTTCCTCGTAATATTTCTGATAATCGCCACTAGCGACCTCATTTACCCATTGTTGATTATTCAAGTTCCAACGAATTGTTTTCTCAATACCCTCAACAAAAGGAGTTTCCGGATACCATCCTAATTCTTTGGCTATTTTGGCGGGATCAATCGCATAACGCATATCATGACCTAAACGATCACCAACATAAGTAATCAAATCTTCATTGATGTTTGCTAAATCTGTTTTAAGAATCGATTGATAGTGCGGTTCTTCACGCATAATTCGTGCAATTGTTTCAATGGTTAGTTTCACAATATTAATATTCTGCTCCTCATTGAAACCGCCTACATTGTAAATTTCACCTTTACGACCGTTACGCATAACCAAGTCGATAGCTTTTGCATGATCTTCGACATATAACCAGTCACGCACATTATCTCCTTTTCCGTAAACAGGTAATTTCTTTCCTTCTAAGATATTCTTAATAATAAGTGGAATCAATTTTTCGGGGAAGTGATATGGTCCGTAGTTATTTGAACAACGTGTAATATTAACCGGCATTTTGAATGTCTCGGCATAAGCCGCCACAATCATATCAGCTCCTGTTTTAGATGCAGAATAAGGTGAGCGCGGATCCATAGGGGTTGTTTCTGTAAAGAATTTTTCACCGTAGGTTTGAAGATTCTTTCTTCCTTTCACAACAGCTTTCACTGCTTCTTCTTTGATGACTAACGGCTGTGGCTGATCAAAATCTTTAGATAAAGAACCATATACCTCATCCGTTGAAACTTGTAAATATTTCTTACCCGCTTTATAAGTCGGATAGCCTTTTTCATCCTTTCCCGTCATCCAGGCACGTTTCGCACAATCCAAAATATTCTGCGTACCCAGAATATTTGTTTCCAAAAACAATTGTGGATTCTCAATACTGCGATCCACATGTGATTCAGCAGCAAAATTCACTACACGGTCAATATCATATTGTGCAAAAATATTATCAACCAATTCCTGATTTCCAATATCTCCCCTAATAAACACCACGCGCGAATCCTTCAACTCCTCAGCAATCGTTCCCAGATTTCCGGCATAAGTCAGCTTATCCAAAATAACAATGAATAGATCACTGTATTTATTTAGCATATATTTTACGAAGTTGGCACCAATAAATCCAGCACCCCCGGTAACTAATATTTTCATTATATCAAATAGATTTGTTAATCATTCTAATTAAGCCATCTTTCCAATGAGGGATAGATGCATTGAATACACTTTTTACTTTCGTTTTATCCAGTACAGAAAAATTGGGTCTTGTTACTTTAGCTGGAAATTCTGAAGAGTGACAAGGTTGAATATTGCATTCATTACCACTTAAGCTTACTATTTCGATAGCAAAGTCATACCAGCTACATACCCCCTCATTCGAGAAGTGATAGATCCCATTATTTCCGAGATATTGCTTTTTCTCGATTATCTGGAATAATAAGGCTGCAAGGTCAGCACCATAGGTTGGTGTTCCAACCTGATCAAAAACAACATTCAAATTATCTTTTTCAGCAGACAATCGCTGAATTGTTTTTACGAAGTTATTTCCGAATGGGGAATACAACCAGGAAGTCCGGAAAATAAGGTAATCGCAACCGGCGTTTTCAATAGCCAGTTCACCCTGTAGCTTTGTTACGCCATAAACTCCTAAGGGAACTGTAAGATCAATTTCGGCATAAGGCGTATTTTTCGTTCCGTCAAATACATAATCTGTTGAGATATGAATCAAAGTAGCTTTTGCATTTTTTGCAACTTCAGCCAGATTTTTTGCTGCTATGTGATTAATTAAATCGCATAATTGCTGATCATCTTCAGCTTTATCTACAGCTGTGTAAGCCGCACAGTTAACGATCACATCAATTTGATTCGATAATACAAAAGCCTCGATAACTCCTTTATCCGTAATATCTAATTCAGCAACATCCGTAAAGAAATAAGAATTTTCCGTCCTTGCTTCAACACAGACACGTATTTCATTTCCCAACTGGCCATTTGCTCCGGTTATAAGTATATTCATAATGTATTTAATAAAGCTTGTCATTATAATCAAAGACCCATGTTTCTTCCAGTTTCGGAGCAGTTTGATCTTTGTATGATAATTTCATATCTTGCAAATCGATCTGCCAATCAATGTTGATCGTTGGATCATTCCATGCTACTGATCCTTCTGATTCAGGAGAGTAGTAATTATCACACTTGTACTGAAAGATTGCTTCGTCACTTAATACAACGAAACCGTGTGCAAAGCCACGGGGAACGAAAAATTGACGTTTATTCTCTTCCGATAACTCCACAGCAACATATTTACCGAATGTCGGTGAACCCTTACGTATATCTACGGCTACATCCAGCACCTTTCCTTTTACAACACGAACTAATTTGGATTGACAGTAGGGAGGTTTCTGAAAATGTAAACCCCTTAACACTCCATAAGAAGACTTCGATTCATTATCCTGGATAAATGTTGCCTTGCAAACTTTCTCTTCAAAATGTTTTTGCGAAAATGATTCGAAGAAATAACCTCGATCATCGCCAAAAACACGAGGCTCAATAATTACAAGCCCCTCTATATCTGTTTTAATAACTTCCATAAAATTAAAATGAACAGTAAATATTTTTACCGAACAAAGGACAATTAACGATAAAAATAGACTTAGTCAGTGAATCATAAGTAGATAACAATGAATAATGGATTTCATCAGTGAAATCCTTGTCTTTAATCCGCAGTTCTCTGTTATTTGTTACTAGCTAATTTAATAAGGTATTTCCCATATTCATTTTTTGCCATGGGTTGTGCTAATTCAATTAGCTTTTCGTTTGTGATCCAACCCTGTCTATAGGCGATTTCTTCCAGACATGCGATTTTAAGGCCTTGACGTTTTTCAATTACTTCCACGAAGGTAGAAGCCTCTGAAAGTGAATCATGTGTACCTGTATCTAACCAGGCAAAGCCACGACCTAGTGTTTGAACTTTCAGTTCGCAATTTTTCAGAAATGCCTGATTTACAGTTGTAATTTCCAATTCCCCACGTGCAGAAGGTTTAATGTCTTTGGTTATTTCTACAACTTTATTTGGATAGAAATACAAACCAACTACTGCATAATTTGATTTTGGCTCTGCTGGTTTCTCTTCAATAGAAAGTACATTACCATCTGCATCATATTCAGCTACCCCGTATCGTTCAGGATCATTGACCCAATATCCGAATACGGTTGCTTTATTATGATCTTCCGCATTTGAAACAGCATCCTTCAACATTTTTGAAAAGCTTTGACCATAGAATATGTTATCTCCCAAAACTAAACAAACAGAATCTTTACCAATAAACTCCTTACCAATAATAAATGCCTGTGCCAATCCATCCGGACTTGGTTGTTCTGCGTATTCAAACCTAACTCCATAATCAGAGCCATCACCTAGTAATCGTTTAAATCCTGGTAAATCATCGGGTGTTGAAATGATTAAAATTTCTTTTATTCCAGCCAGCATTAATACTGATGTTGGATAAAAAATCATTGGTTTATCATAAATTGGTAGCATCTGTTTAGATACTCCTTTTGTTATTGGATATAGTCGGGTCCCTGACCCACCTGCGAGGACAATACCTTTCATATTTTAAGATTTAGTTCTTTTATATACTGTTGCCAGAATTTAATGAATGGCATTTTACTCCATGCATGACAACCCAAAGGAAGTCTGCCATTGTTAAATTCTATAGCTTTTTGAGGACTTGACTCTATAGCAAATCCGCAAGCAATAACAAAATTAGGAATATTTATCGAGTATCCTAATTTAGAGAGTTGGATACTGAAGAAAATATCTTCATTATATAAATCACCATCTTTTGATAAGAAATCGTTAATAAATTCATTGTATGATAATGTTACCTCTTTAAAGGTTGTAATCTTGCGTAAAGATAGTCCTCCATTACCAACTTTAAATCGTTTATCTGTTGAAGCTATTTTATTAAGTAAGTGTGCACATCTTGATTTAAAACTGGAGATAAGTTTATTGATTGCTTTATTCTTTGATGGAATCCACGGAGCACCGATATAGTCATAGTTTAATGAGCAATAATAATCAAGTCGATCATCGAAAACGTAACAATCGGGTTGGTAAATCAGCATGTATTCGTAAGCTGAAAATCGATCATAAAAAGTGAAAGATGTGACGAGACAATTATATCCAGCAATATTAGAAAAAAAATATTTCTCAAAGAATTCAAATTTTGCAGAAGGGTATCTGTCTATATAGAATTCTCGATTTAAGTGTTTTGAACAGACAAAAACAATAGAATACTTAAATAATATCTTGAAACATCTGTTTATTGCGATTATTTCAAAATTGTCAGGTATCTCTTTGTAAATAGGAATTACGATGATACATTTTTTATCCATTATTTAAAATAATCTTTTAATGTTATATTTGAGTGTGAAGAATATAAATTTAAAAACAAATTTATATGAATTGGTTTCACTGTATAAGTGTTTGATAATATGTGTATAATTACGTTTGCTCCATTTGTTCTTATAGTCTTCTTTAGCAAAAATATATGAGGTCTTGATCTCTGCATATTTAAGTTTTGAAGCATCAAATGTATGAGTTTTTACAGGTAATATGTCGTTCATATTCTTGTGGAATAACACAGAAAAATTATACCAGTCTTTAGAAAAAGATCCTGGAGAGAGATGTTCTATTGATATTTTATTGCAGACATAATTTTTATATTTAGTAGCAATCATTGTAGAGAATGATATATCATATAAGTGGAATCCCGTAAAAAGATCTTCGTTGAATGGTAAAAATTGCCAGATTTCTTTTTTGCAGAATATACAAAAACCATCTAAACTAACTACTTCAGCAAACTCCTGATTGTCTGGGTTAAATGTGTAATTCTTAGACGGTTTGTCTTTATAGCTCTGAGTAAAAGAATATCTATCGGCATCTTTATATGTAGACCATCCCGAGATGCTTTTCGTTTTAATAGTAGAGCCGGCAAATCCAATACATCCTGTTTGAGGGTTGTTTTTGTAAAAATCATGGATAATTCTTCCCCAGTTAACAGTGTGGAATAGAACATCTTCATGAATATAACATATAATGTCATATTTAGCTAATTTGCTGTAGTAGTTGTATACTTTGCATAATCCCCATTTGTCTTCTCTATTATCGTGTTTTAATAATTCAAAAGGAATGCCGCATGTTTGGTTAATATTTCTTTCAAATTGAATATATTGTTCCGGATTTATAGAGCAAATAATAAAGCTTATCATATATATAATTATTGTTTTTTATTTTCTTCCAAAATCAGCCGGGATTTCGCCCCATATATGGGTTTCCCATTTTAGAATCGGATTATTATATGTATTATTCTGGAGCCATTTTTCTGCACGAGAAATTAAATCAAATATTTCGGCATTATTTGGAGTATGTTCTAAAGTAGTTTTGCATTTCTTGTTTTTTACCCATTTCATAGCATTCAGACTATCTGTATAGATAGGCATATTACTTTGTTTTTGTTTAAGTAATGCCAGCCCATGTACAAGCGCAAGAAACTCTCCAATATTGTTAGTTCCATCTTTAAAAGGGCCAATACGGAAAATCTCGTGTCCGGATCTTACATAAACTCCCCGATATTCCATGATGCCCGGATTACCCATGCACGAAGCATCTACAGCAATTGCTTCTAATTCATAGGCAGGACCCGATAGAGAATCTATCGTTACTTTTTGTTTAGTAGGTGCTTTTGATAAATATTTGTCAAACCCCGATCTAAAAGCCATTACAGCTTCTTCTTTATTCGGGAAAGATTTATATTTCGCACCTTTATATTCCGCGATTTGTTGTTTGCATTCATCCCAGGATTCGTAGACACCCGGATTATGCCCTGACCAAACAACATAATATTTTTTTGTTCGTATCATTTTATAGCTTAATATAGAAGTACAAAAATAATGGTAATTCGTGATAAAGACGCAAAAAAAAGTACATTTGCTGTCTAAAGTTATAATATTCCTAATTCTTATGCATACACATGACAATAAACGAATTTTTCTTATTGGCTATATGGGCTCTGGAAAAAGTACAGTAGGAAAGGTGTTGGCAAAAACAATGCACTTTACATTTATTGATCTGGATCATTTTATTGAACAACGTTTTCATAAATCTGTAAGCCAAATTTTTGATGAGGATGGAGAATTAAGATTTAGAGAAATCGAACGACGAATGCTTAAAGAGGTCGCTTCTTATGAAAATGTGATAATATCAACGGGAGGAGGTACACCTGTATTTGATGACAATATGGGGTTCATGAATGATAAAGGAATTACGATTTATTTAGATGTCACCGAAGCTATTTTAGTTAACAGATTATCTAAGGCTAAAGAAAAGAGGCCGCTTATTGCATCAAAGAATGATGAACAATTGAGTCTTTTTGTGCATGAAAGTCTAACTAAAAGAATGCCCTTTTACGAAACAAGTAAATACTCTGTTGATATAGATTCTACAGATTTGTCTGTCACTGAGATTGTGTCGAGAATATTAGTAAGACTAGGGATGAATTTCGAATTTTACACACTTGATTAAAGAGATTACTGTATATTTAATCTCTATTAACGAAGTGGTATTGGTAAAAAAGTAAACGATTAAAACGGATATATATAATAAAAGGAGTAAATTTGTCCCGTTTTTATGAATAACGAAATGCAATCAATAAAAAATAAATATATCGATGTTGAACATGTGATAAAAAAGAAAGCACCTTCTTTAGGGAAAAAAATGCCCTCTTTTTTATTTCGTCTTTTGAAGCGTATAATTCATCAAGATGATTTGAATCACGTATTAATATCGAATGAAGGGAAAATAGGCTTAGAGTTTGCAGATGCTGTAATTAAAGATTTGTCAGGGGGAATCGAGATTCGAGGATTAGATAAAATTCCGCTGGATGGAAAATATATATTTGCTTCTAATCATCCACTTGGCGGATTAGATGGGATAGCTCTATTGTCTGCTTTAGGTAGTCGTTTTGGTAATAATGTGAGATTTGTGGTGAATGATTTATTAATGCATGTTCAGCCACTCGCTCCTTTGTTTATTCCTATCAATAAACATGGTTCTCAATCAAAAGATCATTTAAATACTCTAACAGAAGCTTTAGAGTCAAATATTCAACTTGCAATTTTCCCTGCGGGTCTGGTTTCCCGATTACATGAAAGTGGAAGAGTAGAAGATCTAGATTGGAAAAAAACATTTGTAGCTCAGGCGATTAAATATAAAAGAGATATTGTTCCTGTATATTTTGAAGCAGAGAATTCAAAATTCTTTTATAAGTTTGCGTATTGGCGAAAAAAAATGAATGTCAAACTGAATATTGATATGCTTTTTTTGCCAAGAGAGTTATTTAATAAACGAAATCAAAAATTTATTATACATATTGGAGATCCTATCTCTTATAAGGACTTAGAATCGGAACGCTCACATAAACAGTGGGCAGACGAAATCAAAAAACGAATTTATGCAAAACATTATCGAAGCCGTAGATAAGTCGTTGATTAAAGCTGAACTTACTCCGGAGAGAATGCTTCGTAGAACAAATAAAGCAAATAATGAGATTTATGTAATAGATTATCATAACGCTCCAAATACTGTTCGCGAAATTGGACGATTAAGAGAAATAGCTTTTAGAGATGCAGGGGGTGGAACCGGACTGCCGATTGATTTGGACGAATTCGACACAATGGATAAGCCCTATCAGCAATTGATAGTATGGAATCCTGATGCAGAGGAAATTTTAGGGGGATATAGATTCTTGTTTGGAGATGAAGTTGCCTATGATGTAGATGGACACCCTCGCTTAGCAATGGCTCATTTATTTCACTTCTCGAATCAGTTTATTACTGAATATTTACCTAAGACATTAGAGCTTGGACGTTCTTTTGTTACATTGGAATATCAATCATCACGTGCCGGAGCCAAAGGTCTTTTTGCCCTTGATAACTTATGGGACGGATTAGGAGCATTGACGGTAGTACATCCTCAAATGCAATACTTTTTTGGAAAAATGACTATGTATCCGAGTTATAAGAGTGAAGCGCGCGATATGATTCTATATTTTCTCCAGAAGCATTTTGGTGATCCTGAAAAATTAGTAGTTCCTATTAATCCTTTGCTCGATCACGAAGAAAAATATCATTTTAGTGAAATTCTTATTGAAAATGATTTTAAAGCTGACTATAAGATACTGAATCAAATGATTCGTAAAGAAGGTTTGAATATCCCACCATTAGTAAATGCTTATATGGGACTTTCACCAAAAATGAAAGTTTTTGGTACTGCAATCAATCAAGAGTTTGGCCAAGTAGAAGAAACAGGTATTCTTATTAAAGTCGATGAAATTCTTGAAGAAAAGCGCTTAAGACATATTGATTCTTTTGAGCCTAATTTCGGATTTATAAAACCAAATAAAGAAGTATAATGTGCTATTATTATATAGTATGTTGATATAAAAAAACCATCAAAGTTTTAATCTAAACTTTGATGGTTTTTATGTTTAATGGGAGTTGAATCAATATTTATGTTCGGTTGGTGTCTCCATTTCTTTCTCTGTAATTGGTTGTTTGTCCATCGCTCTCCATGCATAGAAGATGTAAGCAAGGACAAATGGAACCAATAATGAAACATAACTCATTACTTCTAAAGTAACTTTGCTTGATGAGCTGTTGTAAATAGTTAATGAGCTTTGTAGATTATAAGTAGAAGGGTAGAAGCTGGTATTATTGTATCCCAAATTTAAGAATAATGATAATACGACCAACGTAGCACCAATACCGCTAAACCAAATTCCGGCTGTATAATGTTTGCTAAATGCAGCTTTTGCTGTTCCAAAAAGATATAAAACAACTCCAGCTAAAAGTAGAACACCGAGAATCGGCAGTTGAATATAGTTAAGTGCATACTTATAAGGCTCCATATAAACTTCATTAGTTAGTGGGTTAACAGCATATCCATTTGCTAATAAAGTCCAGATAAGGAATGGTAAAAAGAAACCCAGGAATAAAGCAGTGTTTATAAGTACTTGTTTTTTTGCTCTGTCAAAGATCGTAGCATCATCGATATTATTCATAAAATATAACGATGCGATAGATCTGGCTAAGAAAAATACAGATACACCTAATAATAAATTTCGGGGATTTAATACAGCTTCAAGTCCTAATGCTGGATTCATCCAACGAGATATAATTGGCATTCCTATATTGGTGATATTATTTTTATCTACCAGAAAGTCCGATCCCGTAAAAAATGTACCAACTGCTGTTCCTAACAAAAGTAATCCACCAAAGCCGTTGATGAGCAGAAATATCTCATAACCTCTCTGACCCAATAGATTTCCTTTTTTCATACGGAACTCATAAGCTACAGCCTGAATAACGAAACAAATTAATATGGCCATCCATACCCAATAAGCTCCACCGAAACTTGTTGAATAAAAAAGAGGAAATGATGCGAAGAAAGCACCGCCAAATACAACTAAGGTTGTATAGGTAAATTCCCATTTTCGTCCTAAGGAGTTAATGATCATTGTTTTTTCAATATCATTTTTTCCTATTGTATAAAGTAAGGTTTGTCCGCCTTGTACAAAAAGCAAAAACACGAGTAATGCTCCTAAAAGCGAGATGATAAACCACCAGTAATGCTGTAATAATGCGTAGTCCATTTTTATTTATAATTTAAATGGTTATGTTTCAATAGATTCGTTTAGAATCCTTTTTTGATTTGTTTAAACATAATACCTAATTCTGCGATAAGTAAAGTTGTAAATAAAATGCAGAATAGCGTGAATGTTATTTTAACAGAGGATGCAGATACATCTGACATCGCAGCAAATGTAGGCATGATGCTTTCAATGATCCAGGGTTGACGGCCAACTTCAGCAGTAACCCAACCGGCTTCAGCAACAGCGTATGCCATTGGTACGGATGCAACACAAATCCATAAAAACCATCTGAATTTCTCCATTCTATCCCATTTGTTTAGTAACCATGTGATAATGAACAGTAGTAACAATGCCGACCCGCAAATAACCATTACGCGGAATGCATAGAATACAAGAGGAACAGGCGGAACCAGTTGTTGTTCGTCTTGAATGTAACCATAACCGAAATAATCGTAATTGTCTTTGATAATCTGATGATATTCTGCAGCCTTATGTTCATCCTTATCAGCTTTGGCTAGTTTGAACCCTTTTAATGCTTCAACAGCAGCTTTGCCTCTTTCCATTTTCTCTTGCGCAGAAAGAGCGATTGTTCCGTCTTCAAGTTTGAAACCGCCATTTAATAAATCATCGACGCCCGGAACAAAAGCTTCAGATCTTCTATATGCAAGTAATGAGAGAAGGTCTGGTATCTCGAGTTTAAAGATAAAAGGATCGATACTGTCTTTTGCTCTTGTTTTTTCCGGGTTAAGAATACCGAAAGCAATTAGTCCTTGATGATCGCTCCCTGTATATAAGCCCTCCATGGCTGCAAGTTTCATTGGCTGCTTGTGTGCAACCTGATAAGCAGAACCGTCACCGGTAACTAAAGCAAGTACCATTGCTATGATGCCAAACGGAGCAGCTATGGAAATACTTTTCTTTGACATTTCAATTGAGCGTTTCTTTAATAAGAACCATGCACTGATCCCTATTACAAACGTTGATCCAACTACCCAACCCGAAAGAACGGTATGGAAGAATTTGTTTACAGCAACAGGAGATGTAATAATATCTTTGAATGCTTCAATTGATACCATCTCATTTCTGACTGTGTCGGGATTAAACTCCATTCCGACAGGGTATTGCATCCATGCATTTGCGACTAAGATCCATAATGCAGAGATTGTTGCACCTAATACAGTTAACCAGGTTGAGGCTAAATGGAATCCCTTACTAACTTTATTCCAGCCGAAGAACATAACAGCAATGAATGTTGATTCCATGAAGAACGCCATTATTCCTTCAATCGCCAGTGGTGCTCCAAATATATCGCCAACAAACCAACTGTAGTTAGACCAGTTTGTGCCAAACTGAAACTCCAGAATTAAACCAGTGGCTACACCAATCGCAAAGTTGATTCCAAACAACTTCATCCAGAATTTAGTGATTGTCTTCCATTCCTCTTTACCTGTACGATAGTACATAGTTTCCATGATAGATACTATGACGCCAAGACCTAATGTTAAAGGAACAAATAGCCAGTGGTACATAGCGGTTAATGCAAATTGGGCTCTGGCCCATAAAACTGCTTCTTCCATACTTTTATTGTTTGTTAAATAGTTTAAGTGTTGTTGTTATTATTGTTTGCTTTTGTCGATTAACTGTGTTCCTACATATTCGGACTTTTCCTTTTCTGTCTCAAAATGAGAATTTAAAAAATTAGGGAAGAAGAATATTTTTAATAAACCGAACATGATGGCTAGTTTAATAATTATAATAAGCCACAAAGTTTTACCTAATGTCATACTTTTGAATCCCTCATAATAGAACAGGAAGATTCTTGTAAATATGTTTTTGTGAACATTTTCTTTTCTTGATATATGCGTACTCATTGTAAATATTGTATTGGTTTTAAATTTGAAAGCTAAATAATAGAATTGTTTTCATACATGCAACTATTGCCTTGATTTTATATCTTTTTTTTGATTTTAATTTCGGATATTGTAAATCAAAATGCTTTTATTACTTTTACATGCAGTTATATAAATATAAACATATAATTCTATGAGTTGTTTAGGAAATGTTATATGGATTTTATTCGGTGGGTTAGCAATAGCCTTAGAATATATGATTTCTGGATTAATAATGTGTTGTACAATAATAGGAATACCTTTTGGAGTGCAAGCTTTTAAGATGGGACTGTTTGCAATGATGCCTTTTGGTCAGGAAGTGGTAGTCGATCATGCTTCGACAGGGTGTCTATCAGCAGTTATGAATATTATTTGGTTTTTTATAGGTGGTGTCTGGATTGCATTGACGCATTTATTGCTCGGAGTGTTGTTCTGTATTACGATTGTCGGATTTCCTTTTGGGATTCAGCATTTCAAGCTTATGGCTTTGGCTTTGAGCCCCTTTGGCCGTTCGATTCAACCTATTTCATAAATCAAAAAAAGAGATTCTGAGTATTACTTGAATGAAAATTTGGTAGTCTCAAATATTGTTTCTACATTTGCATCGCAAAAATGTGAAACTTAATAAGTAAAATTAAAGTTATGAATCATTACGAAACCGTTTTCATTTTAACTCCCGTTTTATCTGATGTTCAGATGAAGGAAGCGGTAGAAAAATTTGTTGACCTTCTAAAAGCAGAAGGTGCGGAAATCATCAATGAAGAGATGTGGGGCTTGAAAAAGCTAGCTTATCCTATCCAAAAGAAATCTACAGGTTTCTACAACTTGGTTGAATTCAAAGCTAATCCAGAAGTAATTGCGAAAATCGAATTGCAATATCGTCGTGACGAGCGCGTTATTCGTTTCTTGACTTTCAAAATGGATAAATTTGCTGCTGAATATGCTGCAAAAAGAAAATCAGTTAAATCAACTAAAGCTTAATTAAAGGAGGAATAAGTCATGGCACAAAATGCTGAAATTAGATATCTTACACCACCGACAGTAGACGTTAAAAAGAAAAAATATTGTCGCTTCAAAAAAAGTGGTATTCGTTACATCGATTACAAAGATGCTGAGTTCTTGAAAAAATTCTTGAATGAGCAAGGTAAAATCCTTCCTCGTCGTATCACAGGTACTTCTTTGAAGTTCCAACGCAGAATCGCTCAAGCTGTGAAAAGAGCTCGTCATTTGGCGTTGCTTCCATATGTAACTGATATGATGAAATAATTAACAGAAGGAGGAAATTTACTATGCAAGTTATTTTAAAAGAAGATATTTTCAATTTAGGATTTAAAGATGAGGTTGTAACAGTTAAACCTGGTTATGGCCGTAACTATTTAATCCCACAAGGAAAAGCTATTATGGCTACTCCTTCTGCTATTAAAATGTTGGAAGAAAACCTTCGCCAACGTGCTCACAAACTTGAGAAAATCAAAGCTGATGCTCAAGCTGTTGCTGCTAAATTGGAAGGTGTTTCTCTAACAATCGGAGCTAAAGCTAGTGCTGCTGGCAAAATTTTTGGTTCTGTAACAAACATCCAAGTTGCTGAAGAATTAGCTAAACAAGGTATCGAAATCGATAGAAAATCTATCCACATTAAAGATGCTGTTAAAGAGCTTGGTTCTTACAAAGCAATCGCTCGTCTTCACAAAGAAGTTTCTGTAGAAATTCCTTTTGAAGTTGTTGCTGAGTAATTCTTGAATTACACAATATAGAAGGTGCCTCAAAAGGGCACCTTTTTTTATTTGAAGTATTTAAGTTCTGCATTACAATATAGAATGTCCGAAATGATCTCATTAAGGATCAGCGGATAAATACAGTTTGTAGTAATCGTCTCAATTAATTCATTAAGATGTCATTGATCCAATGTTGATAAATCAGCAATGATTGAAAACGAATTGATATACCTGTTTCGAATGGTGGAAGTCCGTATTTCGTATCGATAATATACGTATATGGTGGTTACGAAATACGTATATTGATTAGGTGAAATATGTATTTAATTTTTGAATTTGTCTTATACTGAAAAAAGTTGACACAAAATGAGAAATAAATCATGTCAAAAAACAAACGTTTCAGTGAAGACGAGAAATTAAATTTAGTAATTGGATATTATGAGTCCGGAAAGAGTAAAAATGCTTTTTCAAAATTATCCGGAATAAGTCCTCAAGTTTTAGCTTATTGGCTAAAACAATTTGAAGAACATTCAGATATTATATCTTTGCATGAAAGATTAAAATACGAAGAAATGGCTAAACAAAATCAACCTTTAACAGAAAGAGAAAAAGCGTTAATGAAAGAAT
>JBOFKE010000293.1:0-3979 GCA_051657185.1 Bacteroidales bacterium
AGGTAATCGGTCAAACAATAGATGATGCGGCAGGTGAAGCATTTGATAAATGTGCCAAAGTAATGGGACTTGGTTATCCGGGTGGACCTGTTGTCGATCGTTTAGCTAAAGAAGGAGATCCATTGAGATTTAAATTCAACAAACCTCAAATAGCTGGATTTAATTATAGCTTTAGTGGTCTGAAGACATCCTTTTTGTATTTAGTGCGTGATGAACTAAAAGAGAATCCGAATTTTATAGAAGAGAATAAAGAGGATTTGTGTGCATCTTTGCAATATACCGTTATTGAAATTTTAATGGATAAATTGCGTAAAGCTGCAAAAGAATTAGGGATTAAAGAGGTTGCGGTAGCAGGGGGTGTTTCTGCTAATTCTGGTTTGAGAGCGGCTTTTGAAGATCATGCGAAACGTTTTGGCTGGAGAATTCATATTCCTAAATTTGCGTTTACGACCGATAACGCCGGAATGGTTGCAATAACTGGATATTACAAGTATTTAGATAAAGAGTTTTGCGGAATGGATGCAGCACCTTTTTCTCGTGTAGTGATGTAATATTGAATCATATAACAAAGGCTGTCTGTAAAAGTTATTCTTTTCAGACAGCCTTCTTATTTTTATCAGATGGACATAAAAGGATTATTTACGTCAGTTATTTTTATACTTCCGGGAGCAATAGCTCTGTTAGCAGCGATCCTCGATTGGAATTGGTTTTATCAGACTAAGACAGCTGCTTTTTTTGTTGACTCCTTTGGCCGATCCGGAGCCCGATTGTTTTATGGAGCTTTAGGCTTGCTGCTTATCCTCGCTGCTTTGGTTATCTTGAGAACTATCCTCATTTGACTTATTGCTTGCAGAGTCTTTTATTGGAGCATCTTGCTGTTGATTTTGTTTAAATCCGGATAAATCATCCTCAGGGATTGTCACTGCATTACCGTTTCTGTTTGCCCGATAATGAGGAGACATAATTTCGACTCCTGAGTGATTAAACATATCCTGAATATTGGCATGAAGCTCAGACATGATACGCGGTGTTTGATCAGCGTCTGCTATCACGGCATTAACCTGATAACTTACGTAGTAATCATCTAAAGATGTTTCTAAGACAAAAGGTTCAGGTGATAAAGCGACTCCTTTTGTGGCTTTAGCTGCATCTATCAATAGTTGATGAACTTTTCTCCATGGAGCATCATAACCAATTGTTACGCTGGTGTGGATGATTAGTCCCAGTTTACGTGCAGAATGGCTGTAATTAGTTGTTTGAGACGATAAGATAAATGAATTAGGTATAGTGATAATTTCATTTTTAGGAGTTCTTATTCTTGTTACAAAAGCACTTTTTTCAACAACATTTCCTATCGTATCATTTAGTTTTATTCTGTCGCCGATCTTGAAGGCTCTCATATAGGTTATAACAAGTC
Source organism: Bacteroidales bacterium (assembly GCA_051657185.1). GTDB lineage: Bacteria > Bacteroidota > Bacteroidia > Bacteroidales > UBA7332 > UBA7332. The sequence goes on from JBOFKE010000293.1 coordinate 1,418, forward strand.
CCGCCATAATATTTCCAACAACAGAGCTTGATCCTAACGAAATAATCAAACCGACAAGAACTGATACTCCCTTGAAAATGTCAGATTGAGCACCTGGTATTAAAGGATAGATAACAACAATTGAAAAGGCATATAGTAACCATCTTATAATATTAGCAGTTGGTAATGCCCAGTCGGGATAGAACCCTGATATGTTCAGACGACCGGCGCTAATCTCACTGGCAATATATTCGATACCTTTAATCAGATATTTGATTACGAATATAATGACAATGATAGTAATTAAATTGGGTATAAAATTTATGACTCCGTTCCAAAGCTCCTTTATAGGATATAGTATATAGGATATAAGTAAATCTGCAATCTTTTTCGTTTGTGGAAATATTGCAAATAATAGGGGTACAGTTAATACTAATAGAATTAGAATTACAATGTATTGTGCTCCTTTAATAAGAAACTTAATTAGTTTTAGTTCGGTATCAATATTAATCAGTTCATAATCCTTAATAATTACAGGCTTTAGTCTCTTTTCTTTGAGTTTATCTGCCCGGTTAGAGAATATCCGGAATAACCGGACTATCAGATAACAAATTATTATTTGCCCAATTATTACTAAAGAAAATAGTCCAATCCGTTTTAATCTGGCAAAAAAGCCATGTTCTTTATTTAGCTCAGTACTTTGTTTTTTAACTGTAGCTAGTAAAGTTCTGGCTAATTCTTCTCTTGTACATCCTGCAAATAAGGCATCAGATTCGGTAAAGCTAAATAGAGTAATATCTTTATACATGATATCAGTCAGATACTTTCCATTTATTATGTATAATGAGTCGACATTAAAGTTTACCTCTTCTGCGATTTTATTAATAATATTTTCTGCCAGGTCAGCTCTTTTCTGAGCAGTTTTTCCACCCAATCCTGTATATAGCTCCATAATTGTATCATTGTTGATAACAATAGGATAGGGAGTTATGGTTTTTTTTAATGAGTCTATTTGATGAAGTGCTACTAATGAATCTGTAGATTGTTTTAAATTAGCTTGTACACGTTGGATAGCATCATTGTTACGGACTTCTTGAATGGAGTCGAGTTTAGCTTGTAACTTATTTATCTCATTTGCCAGACTGTCATTTGAAGCATTTAGTTTATTATTGTATTCTTCGTTTTGTGATTGTTTTATTTTATCTGCTACGTTTACAATTTGGGCATTAGCATGAAAAATATACATGCAAAAAATTAAGAGAATATATTTCTGTATTTTCATTGTGTATCACTTTTATTCAGTGGATTAATATTAATAAAATGTACAAATGAAAAACAACTCGTTTATTTTCTTTGTTCAATAATATAATGTAAAAACGGTCTTAAAGAGAATTTCTCTTTAAGACCGTTTTTTTTTATCTATTGATGCTAAATATTATTTGTTAGCGTTCAAGTTAATGATAGCTACACGATTCCATGCATTTGTTCCGAATAGCTGTTGGTTAGAACCATCCCATTTAACTTCAAGTTGGTCTTTGTTTACACCAAATTTGTTAACTAAGATATTAGCTACAGCGTTAGCTCTTCTTTCAGAAAGTTTCAAGTTGTAATCTGCAGTTCCTGTTGCTTTATCAGCATATCCTGTGATAAGGTATTTACCATTTGGATTGTTTTTGATGATCTCAGCGGCAGTAGCAATATTAAGCATTTGATCGGCTTTAACTACAGAACTGTTGATTCCAAATAAAACAGAAGCGTATGATTGAGCGTTTACTTCTTTTACAACTTCGATTGTTTCAGTTTTTGGTTTTGCAGCCAACTCTTTGCTTAGACGATCGATTTCGTTGTTTTTATTGTTCAATTCACCTCTAAGAGCATTAACTTCCTCATTTAATGATTTAGCTCTTGCAACAGCAGAAGCATCATACTTTCTGAAGCCTCTTCTTTTGAAGTAGTAAGTTGCACCAACTTCAGCACTTACTATACCATCATATTTTTTTCCAAAAACACTTTTGTTGAAATCGTCAGATACAGCTGCGATAGCTAACTCTAGGTTTAAAGAAACAGATCTTGAAACTTTGAAGCTATTGATTAAACCTGCATTAGCAGTAAAGCTTTTGTTTCCTGACTCAGCACGAGCAAAACCTACCCCGATATAAGGCATAAGTTGGTAGATACGATCTTCTTTATAAGTTCCGAATACAGACATAAGGTCAGCCATAAAATCTGCATGGATGTTGAAGTAGTTCATAGATTCTTTAGTACCAGTACCAAAAGTGTTTACTTTCCAAGAATCACCTTTAAGACGTACGGCCCAACCCGGAGCAACATATTTACCAACTGACAATGAAACAGCAGGAGTTAAATGATCTTTGAAGTTGTTGTTGTAAGTTCCTTCACCGATAAGACCTTGAGCACCTACACCACCTGTGATAAACCAGTTATCAAAGAAACGGTTAGTTAGGAAAGTGTTGTTTTCTTCTTTACATTGAGCGTTTGCACTATTAAAAGGCAAAACAGAGAATGCAAGAGCTAATGCTCCTACAAATGTTGATTTTCTTTTCATACTTAGATAGTTTTAGT
>JBOFKE010000294.1:0-2498 GCA_051657185.1 Bacteroidales bacterium
CACCCTCGAAAGCTTTACGTTGATCATATTCCACTTTAGCTTTTCCAACAAATTGAGGATCTAATTCGTAACCATGTGGATGCGTAATCACAAAGTCGTAATCCGTTTCATTCATCCATTCTGCAAACGAATTCGCTACAGCCTGTGGCAAAGCCTTTGGATGGGGAGCCCAGGTTAAGACAACCTTTGGACGAGGCTTTGTTTTAAACTCCTCAATCGTTATCAGGTCAGCAAAACTTTGCAAAGGATGACGCGTAGCACCTTCCATACTAAAGACAGGCTTACCCGAATATTTAATAAACTGAGATATGATCGTCTCTTTATAATCTTGGTCTTTATCTTCGAATGTAGCAAAAGCACGTACACCGATCACATCGCAATAACTTCCCATAACAGGGATAGCTTCAAGGATATGCTCCGGCTTATCACCATCCATTACGACACCACGTTCGGTTTCAAGCTTCCATGCTCCCTGATTAATATCAAGAACCATTGTATTCATACCCAAATTCATAGCCGCTTTTTGTGTACTCAAACGTGTACGAAGGCTTGAATTAAAAAAAATCATCAACAACGTTTTGTTTTTTCCTAATTCAGAAAACTTAAAACGATCTTTTTTGATCTCAAACGCTTCCTTGAGAGCTAGCTCAAGATTGCCAAGATCTTTAACATTGGTGAAGTGCTTCATTCTGACTAAAAGTTTAAGATTATACTTTACGCCATTCCGCTTTTCCCGATCAAAGGAGGTACAGTTGGCGTTTCTTCAGTATTTATTTTCCCAAATTGGGATTCAAATTTTGATACATTATCTTGTAATGCCATTAATAGGCGTTTCGCGTTTTCCGGCGTCATGATAATACGGGACTTTACTTTGGCTTTCGGCACACCGGGCATGATACGAACGAAATCCATTACAAACTCAGAGCTTGAGTGAGTAAGTACCGCCAGGTTTGCATAAATGCCCTGAGCTACCTCCTCGTTTAATTCAATTTCTATTTGATGATTTTCCATGAATGATCCAATATTTGGTTATTAATAATAAGAGTACTATTCAATTTCGAATTCTTTCATTTCATACATATCCGTATATTCGTCCCACTCTTCGTCAAGTTCGACATAAAGAGATATTGGCAAAAGTTCAAACTCAGCCAACGCTTCATTCAATCGCTCTCCGAACACACGAGAAGTTCTGGTATAGAAAACCAATGTTCGCTCTTTATCTCCGGTATAAATACCTGTCAAAATAGCTAATTTATCTTTTTCGACTGCTTTCTGAAGCTTTTCCTGAACATTTTCCATGAGTTCTGCTTCTGAATCTGTCGGCATACCTTTATCATCTCCTTCGTATTTCCAGTAGATTTCAACACGTTCTTTGAGTTTGCGACAAGCTTTGAACTCGTCCAGTTCCTCTCGTCCGCTTACAATTATTAAATTACCATTCTCTGCAGTAGAGAGTGCACTGAACCATTCATTACTAAGTTTCATTTCGTTTCAATTTTAAAGATTTTCATTTCTTCATTTAAAAAGAAATGATTTACTCATCCATTATAGTTTGAAGTAAGTCAATAAACATACCAACATCTTTTCCATCCACCAGACTATGATGTACATGGACAGATAAAGGCATCAGATATTTATCAGCTGACCGTGTTATTTTTCCAGTTGATATTTTCGGAACACTATCTTCATTTTTCAAATATCTTGCATGAGATAATGATGTGAACTTAACCCAGGGAATTGCCGAAAAGTGGATTGTATCTTGTCTGGCTGCATCCGGAGTATAATTCATTCCTTCAACCGTTCTCACTTTCTCGATTTCAGACTCCATTTCAGATCTAAACACCGTTAAATCCGGATGGTAGTGCATAAAAGAAAAAGCAAATGTCCCGTTCTCTTTTCCGATAGAAGGAGAAACATGGATTGCGTCATATAGATATAGTTCACCATCTTCAATACGTAGCCGAAAAGGCTCACATCCGTTAACGGCTTGCAGAATCCGGTGCAGTGAATACACGAAAAAAGAGTAATTGTTAGCTTTACATTCCAGATAAAGCTTTGTTACATCTATCTCTACAGTTATACCATAAAATGGCTCTGCGAAATTCAGGAAGAAATTAAATAATTCCTTTCTATTCCATGTATCTACATCTATTTTCGATCTCATATATATTTCATTCTGACTTCTAATACAAATGTAAGATTTTTTCTTTAGAACCGATAAATTAAAGAAGCCTTTGTCTCATAGGTATTAAAGAATACATCCTTCTCGTATGAATAATGTGTATTTCTGAAATAGATATAACAATTTATCTGGAAAGCTAAATTGGGATTGATATTGAGGTTTATCCGCGGATTAATAATCGCAAACAGTGTATTGCTTTTATCTCCCTGTACATTGAGTAACTCAGGTCGGATGCCATCATAATTTGCATCGGGATCCCATCCTTTCCACGTATAAAGCTGATATAATTCTCCGCTTAAATAGAAAGATGCTTTAT
>JBOFKE010000295.1:0-4078 GCA_051657185.1 Bacteroidales bacterium
GTTTCTCCGAAACCTCCGGTTTCAACGATCAGGTAAATAACCGAAATCAAGGCACCGAATACCAGAATCCCCCCTTGGATTACGTCTCCCCATACTACAGCCTCAACACCACCCATGGTCGAATAAACAATCGTTACCAGAGACATGAGCAGAATACAAACAATCAGATCGATACCCGTTACCGTCGATAAAGCTACGGACGGAAGATATAAGACAATCCCGATACGCGTTACCATAAAAATGATAAATAATGTACTCGAAACTAATCTGACTGTAACATTGAAGCGCTTTTCGAGATATTCGTATGCACTTGTTAATTTTAATCCTCTGAAAAATGGTAAATACCACTTAATTACTATCGGCGCTACGATAAGTATAGAAAAGGACATTGGGAAATACAACCAGTTTGTTGTATAGGTTTTTGCCGGAATCGCCATAAAAGTGATTGCACTTAAGGTCGTGGCAAAAATACTGATACCTGCTGCCCACCAAGGAATTTGTCCCCCACCTTTGAAAAACTGATCGGATGTTGCAGCCTTTCTGCTAAAGTAAAAACCTACACCGATCATTAATAAAAGATAGATGGCTAAAACGCCATAATTCAACCATCCGAAATTAACTTTATTAATAAATGAAACTTTTTGGATAGCTCCGTTGTTTAACATCACGTATGCATCATTCCATTTACTTACTATAGTATTTTCGGTTGCGTCAGCTTGAAAGCCCTGATTATCCCATTGTCCTGTTACCGTGTGGTAAGTACAATATTTTCCATTTGGATCCAAAAATAAAATATGGTGTGTCCCCATTGCGATAGGTAACTGACCACTTACATTTATAATTGATTTCGATCGGTCTGTCCGATCTGTCCAAACATTCTTTTTAAGGGAATAAGTCAGGATTTTATCTCCGAACAAATAAAGTAAATCTTCATCACCCGAATTTTGTACTGCACTATGTGTAGTCGATCCATTATTGAAAGGAAGCGGAGAAATAGATTCCCACTTACTATCTTTGTGTCTGAGATTAAGTTTCCATGCCTGATTATTCAAACCGTTTTCTCCGACACCGCCCGTTACGATCAGTTGATCATTAATAACGCCGGCAACCGGATTTGCCAATTCAACAGGTAAAGACGGAAGATTCAGAATAGCATTCTGCTCGTCTCCCTTAATCTCAAAAACTTCAGAGGAAAAGCCCGCAGGTGTTTTTCCACCAATAATTATCAGACCACTCTTAGTATCTACAAAACCACAATCTCTTAGTGGTGTAGAAAGTGATTCACCTTTGACTACATTAAACTCCGAGCCATTTCCTTTTAATCGATAGAGATGACTCGTATATTTAACAGAGTCCGGAGAAAGCATGTCTTCGATACCGAAGACAAGTTCTCCGTTAACTGTTCCAAGAAAAACTCCTTTTTCGTTCAAAGCATCATTTATACACTGAGACTTAACCTCTAATGCAACATCGGATGCTTTTAGCGATAAAACTGACAGCAATGAAAAAACGGCAATAAAAAAATACTGACTAAGTTTTCTCATATCTGTGTTTTTCTTATAATTTTTCGAGTATTTCTTCAGCCAAAACAGCTGATTTAATCATCATTCTCGGGATATGGAAAGGACCTTTAAAGATGTTTCCTTTTGCAGGTTGCGAAACAGAACCATCTCTGTGTAAATAGCCATACCATTCACCAAATTCGTTATCAGGGAAATGTTTGTAAGTCCAATCACTGATTTGCTTGTGCATTTCAAGATATTTCTCATCGCCCGAAGCCTGATAAGCGTAAAGTGTTGCAATAACAGCTTCTGTTTGTGGCCACCAGAATTTCATATCATGTGCATAATCCTGCGGAGGCAAGTTTTTGCAATCTCTGAAATTGATAATTCCGCCAAACTCTTCGTCCCATCCCCATTTCCAAGACCAGTCTAAAATAGTTAAACCGATTTTTGTCAATTCAGGATCCCAGCTTCTGTGTTTAGCCTCTTCCAGAATGAACCATGCTGTTTCGATACAGTGACCCGGATTAATTACACGACCGTTGATTGTGTCGATAAATTCTCCGTTTGGACCAACCATCTCTAATAAAGCTTCAAATTCCGGCTTCATGAAGTCATTTTTAATTTCTTCAATCGACTCATCAATTTGCTGTGTCAATTCAGGAGCATCAATAGCTGCACGAATTCTCGAAGCTGTATTGATAAGAATCATACAAATCGAATGTCCTTTAGCCTCGAAAGTAGATTCATATTTAGGAGCTAAGAAACCAGGTGTTGCTAAGAATTTCTTGATCAGGCGAAACAGTTTCAAAGCTTTCTCAGCATAAGTCTTATCTCCTGATGCAATCGCGTATTCAGACATTGCAATTGCTGCAAATGTTTCTGAAAACACATAACGTCTTTTTCTCAACGGTTTCCCTTCGGCAGTCACTTCGAAATACATATGTCCGTTTTCGTCCGAACAATGCTTCTCGATAAAATCAATACATGATTTTGAAGCAGCCAACCACTCCGGGTTTTTCTCTATATTATTATATGCATGAGCAGCAATAAAACCAAAGCGACCCTGAAACCAAACTGATTTCGTTGTATCGATCAGACTTCCATCTCTGTTCAGGCAAGTATATATCCCACCATTAACCTGGTCTAAACCATTCTTTAGCCAAAAAGGAAGAATATTCTCTGTCAGATCTTTTCTATATTGGTTATTCCAGTGTAATAGATAATTTCTCATTCAGTGTTTGTCAAATTAAAATTTATTACAACGATCAAAGAAATTGATAGCTTCAAGCTCTTTTTTCATCGCATCCTCTTCGGCTTGAGTCATATTTTGGAATGGAGTACGGTTTTGACCAAGATCCAAACCAATAAGTTTCATAATGCGTTTTCCACCTACGATGTTACCACGGTAGTTGCAAATTACATTAATTACAGCCTGAGCGAAGTTTTGTTTTTCGCGAGCTGTTTCCAAGTCACCAGCTTTCCAAGCTTCGATAATACCGTTCAACTCTTTACCGTTATAGTTTGTAGTTCCGCCGATACCACCTTGAGCGCCACCCATTGCCAAAGCAGGAAGGATAGTCTCATCTTGTCCGTGTAACATTTGGAATCTGTCACCAGCATACAACTGACATTGGTTGTATTCATAAATACACTCATATGTATATTTAATACCTGCAAAGTTAGGAATACGTCCGTCAACTGCTTTCAGGAATGGCAACATAGGTAAGAACACACCGCTAAGTGCAGGAATATGATAGAAATAGAAAGGAAGGTTTGGAGCACCTGCAGCAATCTCTTCGCAATATTTCACTAATTCTTCCACACGACCGGCTTTCGGGAACGGAGATGCCATTGCACCAATACCCCATGCACCGATTTTTTGTGCGTGCTCTGCCAATCTGTGGCTCATTTTCACACATGTACTACCTACATGAACGATTACTTTAAAATCCTTTGGAGATACTTCTACCCATTTCTCAGCTAGTAACATACGCTCTTCTTCAGTCAACATGTAACCTTCACCCGAAGATCCGTTGATGAAAACACCTTTAAGACCGTTCTTAACCAAAAGTTCTGCATATTTTGCAATTGGTTCAAGATTTACTTCGCCTTTTTCGTCAAACGGAGTAAAAGGGGCATTAATAAGCCCTTCAATGAATTCTACTTTCTCCATAATCGTATTTATAAATGAATTATATACGGGTTAATTTATATTCCGCAAATAAACAAATTAATAAACAAACAAGAAAGTATTTAATAAATTATTTTACTATCAAGATCACAATAATTGTATTTTATCACTATACACCCCGAATATTCTCAAATAAAAATTTAGGATTCTGTATTATATAAAATAGATACATTTGAAATAGTATATTAAATATCAACACATTGTTATGAATATCAAATGCTAAAAAAAGTTCGATGTATTATTCAATTATAAAAAAATATAATTGGTATTTTGAAATAAATTGCTTTCTTTGTAGTGATATAATAAATCCGAAACTATGACAACCAAATTTAGACGTATAATTGAAGCTTCGACTAAATCTGATAGTATTAAAAGAGATATA
>JBOFKE010000296.1:0-11665 GCA_051657185.1 Bacteroidales bacterium
AGATGTCCGGCTCCTTTAACTGTATCTACACGATACCAGATACCGATGTTATAAAGTAAATAAGCAATAGAAATAGCCATGAAAAGCCAAAATACAAGTTTGGTCTTAATCCACTCTTTATAAAAAACAGCTTTTAATATAGAATTCATAGTTACGTGTGTTTTAGTATTTTCCGGTCAGTCCGATAAAAATATCTTCCAGACTCATATCGACTTTTTTTAATGAATCAGAACTGATTTGTTTCTGATTTAAACGCTGATATACCTCTTCTTCTTTACAAAATGTATATGTACGTACTTTATTACGATAAACTTCTGTATTGATAAACTGAGGATCGTCTAATACAAAGTGCTCGTTTTTAGAATCAAACTCGTAGCAGTTAAATGACTCATAAAGATTACTCAAAGAATCCTGAATCAGAATCTTTCCATAATCCATAATAATACAGTCATCTACGAAGCGTTCCATATCCTGAATAATATGTGAAGTGACAAAAATTGTTTTACCTTCTGCAACGGCATACTCTTTCAGATAGTCTATGAATAAACGGCGATATCCCGGATCCAGACCTAACGAGAAGTCATCCAGAATTAGCAATTCGGGGTTTTGTGCCAGAATAATGCCTAACGCAACCTGAGAGCGTTGTCCGCACGACATGTTTGATATGCGTTGATTCGGTGCGACTTTCAGTTTTTTCATCAATTCATAATAAACTGTATTGTCCCAGTTTGGATAAAAAGCTGAATAAAACTTTTCAAGCTGTTCGATAGTCATGAATGTATATTGGACATGTCCTTCAAGCAAAAGACCGATTCTTCTTTTCTCAATCGGATTCATGCGGGTTATGTCTTGTCCGAATATGCGACATTCGCCTGCTTTAGGTTTTAAATACCCACTCAGGATGTTGATCGTTGTTGTTTTCCCTGTCCCGTTCTTGCCAAGGAGTCCGAGAATCTTTCCTTTTGGAACTGTGAAACTCAGGTCCTCATATATTTTTCTCTTACCGTAATAGTGAGTAAGATGATTGCATTCTATTACATTTTCCATAATTCCTATAGGTTTAACCTTAGCCCTGCACAGAGGGTATAAGCATGTTTTTTATTGTTACTTTGACGCAGATCACAGGAAATAAAAGGAATCCAGCTAATCTGTTTTTGCTCTATCACAAACCGGACTTCTATTCTCTCAGCTATAATTGACCGGCTTTTATAATTAAAGTTCGGAATCAGCAAACCATTTACCACTTCGTCCGGTGAATCGTGATTTATTTCTTTATTGAGATTCATTCTGTATGAAAGAGTGATATCTGTTTCGAAGGTTTTATTCACGCCGGCAGAATGTTTAAACGAGCTGCTGGCGGCTGTTGTCAGATTGGTATAACGGGCAAAAAGATCCTCATACCGTTCTTCTTCGTTTTGAATACCTGCTTTTAATGAAAATTCTCTGAATAAGTGACTCGGGCACGAATTGTTAAGTTGTGATTGAATAAAATATTCTCCTCGTGTCAAACGAAAAGGTGAATTCGAACTGATTAATACAGGTACGGTAGCTCCGGTCTGATCATTACTTACTTCATTCTTATAGGCATTTTCCGTACCGGTCCGTCGTTCATAAATAACACCTCCTGAATAATCAAGAGAGAAGTTACCCCAATGTTGTCCCTGATAGCCTGCAAACAAATTAAATTTCTTTGTTTGTGCTTCGGCAGATATACGAAAATCACTTTCTTCTACCCGGAAATCACTATTGGAATAGTTAGCGATCAGAAACAAACCTTTATTTTTAGCTTGGTAGAAGGACGTTCCTATATTCCATTCATTACCTCTGTAATAACGAGAATAGGAGCTTTCGAGTGTAGAATATCTACGGTCGTAAAGTCCCATACCCAGCATCAGATAAAATTTATCTTTACGATAATCTTCTTCAATCGTTATATTCAAATGTTGTTTAAAGTTTTTATATCCGGCGTTTAACCCGAATATACCCAAATGAGATTCGTACAAATAACCGAATTGTAAGTTTAGATCTGCATTCGTATTCTTGGGTCTCGGATCACTGCTTCGCCAGTTTACACTGCCTGTATATGAAAAAAGACCGGCAATGGTTGATCTTTTGAATCGCTTTCCATAACCACCGCCCAGCCAATAGGTCTCTGATTTATAATTGCCCCCGATACTGTCACCGACTAAATAGGGGTAGAATAATTCCGATTGAGCGGTATTGCTCCATTTAGTATCGAAACGTGTTCCGCGTTTATATCCTGCCTCTCCGCTCCAAAAGCTATTATCGGGAGTGCGATGCATTCCTTTGATATGTACCTGTGTGAATTCACCTCGCTTACCATCCCACACCAATCCCATATCCGGTTGGTTATAGACAGATTGTTTTATCTCAGCAATACCCTTGACTCCCTCCTCGGAAAGGATTGGTAATGCAGGATTCGGATTTGTAGGAGTCGAATTCATATTTCTGTTGATGGATTCAGCATGAACGAGCATGCTGAATCCGCTTATGAAACAGAAAAGAGAGAGAGACTTTTTAAGCATCATTGATTTATTTCGTTAGAGGTGAAGGAACGGCATTCGCTTCAAAATCTTGTGTTGAATTATTTGTGTCCTGAAGAATCATACGTCCGTTATCTGTACGAGCAGTTTTACGTTTAATACATAAACCTAATCCTGCGCCATCACAGAAGGTAAACCCTTTATCCAGACCCGCAGGTAAAGACTTGATTTCAGGTCCGTTTGGAGCTGCGCTTTCCACTGCATCAATTACCAAATGATTTGGAACTCCGATTGCAAATGTCTCGCTACCTGAAGGACTTAGTGTTGAAATTGTATTTTTTTCGATAAACTGATCCATCGGAATGTCTGATTTGAAAATCAAATACCCTTTGTGACCGCGGTTATGCATGATCCAGATTGTGTTGGAGTAACTGTAATATTTAATCATATTCGGAACTTCCGGAACATCTGTATCCATATTGTGTTCGTCATACCATTCAAAATCCGCTTTGGACATATCAACCGGTGAATTAGCATTCTCTGTTTTATGATTGATTCCCATACTGGCAATAATTAAAGAGGTTCCTGGTTTAACCGGATAATCTTTACCTGTTCCCGGAACTGTATAAACCGTACCTACAGCAATCGTATTCGGAAGAAACTTGCCCCAAAGATTTGTTGTTACGCTGCTTGTATTCATCGATTCAGCGATACTTAACCCATCTGCATATAATGTTTCACCGCTGTTATTATAGATTTCAATATACTGGTCCTGGAAGTAGTTTTTATTATTCGGTGTTTTTGAACCTGAGAAATAAACCTCTTTGATCAGGAACCCGTCATTTAATATTACTTGTTCCAGATTTACAGAAAGTGTTTTTAAGCCTCCGGAAACAGCAATTTGTGTTTCACTTCCCTGAAAGGTTACTAAATCAGACGCTTCTGTGTTTTTACTTTCGCCTTTAATATCTAACTTATAGATCCCGTCCGAAAGAGCCGTGACAGCAATTCCGGCATCATCAGTTTTTGTACTTACCGATCTTTGATTTGACAGATTTGTCCAGATTACTTCATAATTATCTTTGGAATAATCGGTATATCCTTCTGGCAAATTGATTTGTACCGTAACGACAGTATCTGTTATCACTGTATCTTTCTCACAAGCATAAAAGCTTAATAGAACAGCCATTACCATTGATAGCCATGTAATCTTTTTCATCTTTATATAGTTTTTAGTTGTTAAATCGAAACTTTAATTTCTGTGCCGAAGAAAGGCGCATCCCATTTTCTTCTGTTTGTATCAAGGCTGTTTTTGTAGATCGGATTGTAATCCCAGATTCGATTGACAAAACAGGAAACTGTCAGATGCTTACCAAACTCTTTAGTTGCCTTGATATTCATACCCATAGATATGGGCGTTCGGTTTGCTTTAAAATAATTATCCGAAAAACTACGGATAAGAAGTTTCTTCACCGGATCTACGGCATCTTTATCCGTATATTCTCTTAACTCTCCATCGTAACTTAAATAGTGGGATGGTTTTCCGTCAAACTTTAATGACTGAGACTGAGTGTACCATACAGTTTGCAGCATACAACTGAAATGCATACGATATTTAGGTAAATGTGTATTGAACCAGATATTCGTGTTCAGTTGCTGATTAGACTTACTGTTGCTGTTCCAGCCATAAATACCCACATAAGGATACGGACGGTTGTTAATTTGTTGTCCCGGTCGGTACACGATCGGCTCCGAAACGTCATAGGTTGTCTTATACCAGGCTCCGTTTACTTCAATAGATGTTTTGATTACATCAATCTGAGGAAAGGATAATCTGTACTCTATCCCTTTTTTGATAACCCTTTCGCCGTTTTGTGGCTTTGTATAGCTCATTAGCAGTGTATCTGACGATGAGTTAAAATCATTTACAGAAGGCTTTCCTGTGACAGGGTTTTTCAATCCTTCGTATTTCGTATATACAAAGGGATTATACTGACTTGTAAACATGAACCCGTTATCAAGATTTTCATTGAAAACAGTTACAGATCCCTGAAACGCATTTCTGTTAAACCGAATTCCGAATTCGGCCTTGGTATTCAAGGCTGGTTTTAAGTTATAATTCTCTCTGTTTTGAGCCTGACTGTTCATTATAGCCAGACGATTGGCTTCAGTCTGACTGTAATAGTTTAGCGCAACTGCATCGAACCAGGCTGTTTCGGGAAACAGATAACTGAGGGTCGGATACTTACGTTGTTGTCCCCATCCTGCAATCAGAGTAATCTGATTTTCGTTGCTGCCTGCAAGTCGGAATTTAGGTAAACTCCATTCGGTTTGCAGACGAAGTTCGGGATATATCTTATTCTGAATATGAATATGATTTTTAGCGCCGAACATACTTCCCAGACGAAGACCTGCTTGTATCATCCATTCATGTTTGCGGAGGCTGCCTCTTGCCTGATCCTCTGCATAGATCGCCCATTGTCCTATTCCGGGTACCTGATTGAACGGACGGTTGCGAACGCCTGCTACAGGAGGTAATAAAGGATCATAAATCATACCCTTACCGTTATTCTTTTCAAACTGAGTATTTATTCCAACTGCCAGTTTGTGATCTGATACGCCCAATCGAAAAAAAGATTCACTATCGATGGATCCGAATAATTGAAGCGGTTTTCCGATGACTTCATAAGAACTGACATATTCACTCGGAAGAAAGAACCCTTCATGTTCGCCTGAAACACCTTCGACGGCAACGGGTGATGCATTCTTTTGAGCAATAATTTTTGTGCGGCTTGTCCGATCAATTGTTTGATTGGCAGAGAAATTATAGGCAATGCTTTTTAAAAAAGATTGATTCACCCACCAGCGACCATAGATTGACGCATTGATCCGTTGATTCTCAATTGAGAAACTTTCTGTTTGGTGCATCAGATCAGGATCATTTCTCATTTTATCGATAGTTGTCGTATAATTCAATTTTGCATTAAGACTCAGTAGCTGTTTGTCAAACTTGAACTGATTAGAATAAATTGCTTGTCCCGATATGCGTTGAAATGCTTCCAGACTATTTCTGACATCAGGTTTAGCATTGGCCCAATCTAATCCGACATTGAGGTTTCCTGCCTGAGGAGAAAGAACGAATCCTTTGCCCGCATACACCAATTTGTTTAATGGATCCAGTTTTGCACGAACAGTAAGTGGAGATCGTCCGGCTTTGGATTTAATCAATACAGCCCCCGATGTTATGTCTCCGTATTTGGCGGATGCAATACCATTGATGATTTGTATCTCCTCGATGTGATCACTCGGAATGGAGCGTAGATCGATGCCGCCATTCATATTGGATTTATCGTTAATGCCGGAGTCATCATTCACTTTGGAAAGATTACCATTGTTCGAAAGCGGGGTGCCATCAACAATAATGCTGGTGCCGAGTGCCGTAGATTGGTCTTTGCCGGCTTGTCTTACTGTAATTTGCTGCATAGAGGCCAGAGAGCCATCTGATTGCAGATAACCGGGAAGTAACTGCAATATGTCCGATAAGCCCGATGGCTGAATATATTCCAAAGCCTTGCTCTTGATTGTATAATTGCTTAATTCGCTCTTTTTCTCAGCCATTACATTTACCTCGTTAAGCTTAAAGCTTTCTTTTTCCAAGCAAATTTTGATAAATGAATTTCCGGATAAGTCTATCTTTTTGTTTTGTAACTGATATCCGAGATAGCGAACTGAAAGCTCGATTTGAGAAGCAGGAATATTTTGTATAAGGAATTTGCCATTAGTGTCTGTGATTGTTCCGCTGTTTAAAGATTCGATATAAATGGTTGCACCTATAACAGGTGTGTTATCGTCTTTGTCTACTACAACTCCTGTCAAATCATTACTGATTTTGGCATTGTCAGCAATGACATATTCAGGAATGAAACTGAGAAATAAAAGTATGATGATGTAATAAAACTTCATTTTGTGAGCTGTGTGATTGTTTTGTGATGCAAAAGTAGAGCCTATATTAAAGGGATTAAATACCTATTTATGGGTATATTTACATAATTAGTACCTAATAATGGGGATGTGCATTGCTTTCTGATTCTGAGAATCGCTTCGGCTAACTAATTTTTCAGAGTTGTAATTTTTCAATGGAAAGATACTTTTTGAGAAAGTCTGTCTCTATTTTAGAGGGATTCTTTATTTTTGCCGGATAAAACAAGAAAAGATGGAATTACCAAACAATATGACGCTTCAAGACATCAATAAGAAGAATGAAGGAACACTTATGGAGAGTCTTGGCATTGAGTACACTTTTATAGGAGAGGGCAGAATAGAGGCAACGATGCCGGTAGATTCACGTACGATGCAGCCATTTGGTATTTTGCATGGGGGAGCAACCATTGCGTTAGCTGAAACTATTTGCGGAGTAGGGTCGATCCTTTTATGTGAAGAGGATGAGGTGAGCCGTGGCATGCAGGTAAGTGCAAACCATGTATATGCTGCTCGTTCAGGTTATGTGAAAGGAATTGCCACATTGCTTCATAAAGGCCGTAGTACACATGTTTGGAATATAGATGTATTTACAGATGATGAGAAATTGGTCTCATCAGTCAGAATAACGAATAGTATCATTAAGAAGAAGTGAATAGAACAATCGAATTAAATTCGGACAGATGGCCCGAAGATTTTATAGACAAAAACATTGCTTTTGCCTTGTATCGGTTGCCAATGACTAAAGAACCTGTTTTAGTGATACAACGTTCCGGTGAGCCGAAACGGCTGACAGATTTTACTCAATTACAAAATGAAAAAGGTTTTGTAATGGCTCCTTTCTCTATTTCGGAGGATTCTCCGTTGATTGTTATCGAACCGACCGATGTTTTGCAGGGATGGGATAACATAGAAAAAGGATTTAATCTGAATGAAGATACGACGGTTTGTTCGTTGCATTCAAATATGAATACGAATGATTTTCAGCAATATCAGGATGTGTTTACAAAATTCAGTGATGCACTTCACCAAAAAGAGTTTGAGAAACTGGTGTTGTCAAGAAGTAAAGTTTGTAAAGTGACAGGAGAATATTCGCTTTATGCACTTTTCAAAAAAGCTTGTGCTTTGTATGAGAACGCTTTTGTCTATTTGTGTTTTACCCAATCAGGCGGCGTTTGGATAGGATCCACTCCGGAGATTTTGTTATCGGGGAAAAGTGGAAACTACTCGACAGTGGCTTTGGCTGGCACGATGCGTATCAGTGATCCTTTTATCGCTTACGAATGGAGCAAGAAGAATCAGCAGGAACAGGCAATTGTCTCGGAATATATACGGGGGAATCTGAATAATCTGGGGATTAAGTCAAAAGAGCAAGGACCATTTACAGCAACGGCAGGCAACCTGATTCATTTAAAAACAATATTTGAATTCAGTCTTTCGGAATCTTCTCAGGTTTCGGAGTTAGTTTCTTTGCTGCATCCGACCCCTGCTGTTTGCGGATTACCTAAAGAAGAGGCTTATACTTTTATTCGCAAACATGAAGGATATGACCGGAAATATTATTCCGGATTCCTGGGGATGATTGATGCCGAAGGTGAAACAAATCTTTATGTCAATTTACGGTGTATGCAACTTTCAAGTAAAGAAATACGTTTCTTTGCGGGCGGAGGAATACTTTGCGGTTCCGATGCAGAGTCTGAATGGAACGAGACAGAGGATAAAATGCAGACTATGCGTTCGCTGTTTCTACATTAGTGTTTGTATAAACTAAAACAGAGAGAAGAATGAAATATACGGATAAAAAGAACGTGCTTGAGTTGGTAGCTGTTATGCTTAGACATGGGATAACGGATATCGTTTTATCTCCCGGTTCACGTAATGCTCCTTTGTTGCATACCTTTTCGCAACATCCGGAGTTTAAGTGTTACTCGGTGGTAGATGAGCGAAGTGCCGCTTTCTTCGGGTTGGGGTTAGCTCAGCAATTGAACAAGCCGGTAGCTATATGTTGTACCTCGGGTAGTGCATTGTTGAATTATGCGCCGGCTGTAGCCGAAGCTTTTTATCAGCAAATTCCGCTTCTGATTATTTCGGCCGATCGCCCTTTGGCGTGGTTGGGTCAACAGGACGGACAGATGCTTCCGCAGTACAATGCCTTACAAGCCGTTTGTAATTATTCCGTTCAGCTGCCTGAAATCAATACGCAGGAAGAACGTTGGTTTTGCAACCGATTGATCAATCAGGCAATTCTTAATCTGTATAATCAGGGAGGTACGCCTTCGCATATAAATATACCGATTGCGGAACCTTTATATAATTTCACGACAGAAGTCTTACCCGAAGTTCGTATTATCCGTAAACATGAGCCCGTTTGTGATTATGATGCCGGTGAGGAAATTAAACAATTGCAAGCATCGGGTAAAATCTGGGTTTTATGTGGTCAGATGAATACGGATGCTTCGCTAACCGACTTACTTCAGCGTTTTGCTGCGCAGTATGATGCTCTTGTTATTTCGGAACATACGTCCAATCTCTCGGGTGATTTTGTCATGAAGCAACTCGATGCTCTGCTTTATACGCTTACGGAGGAAGAGCAAACAGATCTGGCGCCCGAAATAGTTATCTCCATAGGAGGACACTGGGTTTCGAGACGTATTAAGCAGTTTTTACGTTCACACACACCCAAAGCTTGCTGGTCTTTGCAATCGGGAGATGAGTTAAAGGATGCTTTTTCTTGTCTGACGGAGGTTTATGATATGGCACCGACGGTATTTCTTAACTCATTATTGAGAAATGCAAGCGGAAAGACTCAAAGTAATTATGCAATTTACTGGAACGAAAGAGCCAATCAGTTGCAGCAAGCAGGTAGTCTATGGATTCAATCTGCCGACTACTCCGATTTGAAGGTGATACATACTTTGATGTCTCGTTTACCTATGCAGAGTTTTTTGCATTTAGGCAACAGCTCCTCTGTGCGTAATGCACAATTATGTAATCTGGATGCTTCGATTCGTGTAATCAGTAATCGCGGAGTGAGTGGAATTGACGGGATTGTCTCAACGACTGTGGGTTTTGCCTGCGAAACATCCGAACTTGTTTTTCTGTTTGTAGGTGATCTGAGTTTCTTCTACGATCAGAACGGTTTATGGAATAAGTATGTAAAAAGTAATCTGCGTATCGTATTAATGAATAACGGTAGTGGCGGAATCTTCCATCTGCTACCGGGAGCTGACAAATCGGAGGCAATGGACGGTTTCATAGCCTGCCATCATCAGACTCAGGCAAAGGAATGGGTTCTGAGTCGTGGATTTGAATATCTCTCTGCTTCTGATTCGGGACAGTTAGATGAAATATTAGAAACATTTATGAATAAGGAATCGAATAAACCATTATTTTTGGAGGTATTTACTTCGGCTGAGGTGAATCCTAAAGTATTCAAATCCTATTATCATTATATAAAAACATTGAACAATGGCGACTAAAAGAGAATGGCAAACAATCAAAGAGTACGAAGAGATTCTTTTCGACTATTTTGATGGAATTGCTAAGATTACAATAAACAGACCTCGTTATCGCAATGCTTTCACACCGACAACATCGATGGAAATCAGTGATGCTTTACGAATTTGTCGTGAAGACCAGGATATCTGTGTGGTAGTTTTGACCGGAGCCGGAGATAAAGCTTTCTGTTCGGGCGGTGACCAGAACGTGAAAGGCGTTGGAGGTTATGTTGGGAAAGACGGTGTACCACGTTTGAATATTCTTGATGTTCAAAAACAAATTCGCTCTATGCCGAAACCTGTCATTGCGATGGTTAACGGTTTTGCTATCGGAGGCGGACACGTTTTACATGTAATGTGTGACTTGTCTATTGCATCAGAAAATGCAATTTTCGGACAAACAGGTCCGAAAGTTGGTAGTTTTGATGCCGGTTTCGGTTCGTCTTACTTAGCACGCATCGTCGGACAAAAGAAAGCGCGTGAAATTTGGTTCCTTTGCCGCCAGTATTCAGCGCAAGAAGCTTTGGATATGGGATTGGTAAATAAAGTAGTTCCTTTTGATCAGTTGGAAGATGAGGTGGTAGAGTGGGCACAGCAAATGATGCAACACAGCCCGATGGCACTTCGTATGCTAAAACTAGGAATGAATGCCGAGTTAGATGGTCAGGCAGGTCTTCAGGAGTTTGCAGGAAATGCAACTTTGCTTTATTATTTGACAGAAGAGGCGCAGGAAGGTAAACATGCGTTCCTTGAAAAGCGTAAACCTGACTTCAAAAAATATCCGAAATATCCTTGATAAGATAATTGCGTTATGGATTTTACAATACAAGTATATCCGTACGAACTGAAATTTAAAAACCCCGCCGGTACCTCGCGCGGGGTTTATCTTTTCAGGAAAGTATGGTACGTGGTTATTCGTTCGCTGAAAGACCCTTTGCATATAGGTATAGGCGAATGTGCTCCCCTTTTGGATCTTAGCTGTGATAATCTTCCGGATTACGAAGAAGTTCTTAAGGCGTTTTGCAAACAGACGGAACAAACGGGCTTTATTGATACGGAAAGTTTACGGAACTATCCGTCTATGTTGTTTGGACTGGAAACGGCTATGCGACAATATGAAAGGCATCAGGATTATCAACTGTATGATTCGGCTTTTGCTTCCGGAATGGAAGGGATTCGCATCAATGGCTTGATCTGGATGGGTGATAAAAAGAAAATGTACGACCAGATTGTTGCTAAACTGGAAGCCGGATTTAAATGCATAAAGCTTAAGATCGGTGCAATTGATTTTGATTCGGAGATAGACTTGCTGAGATATATACGCACGCATTTTTCTTCGGCTGAAATCGAATTGCGTGTCGATGCCAACGGCGCTTTTGCTTTGACGGATGCGATGGATAAACTAAATCGTCTATCTGAGTTTGAGATACATTCAATAGAACAACCGATCCGTGCCGGACAATGGGCTCAAATGGCAGACTTGTGTAGCCGGACTCCTGTTCCGATTGCTTTAGATGAAGAGTTGATCGGTGTAAATGATTTTTCGGATAAGCAAGCATTACTTGAAGTGATCAAACCGCAATATATTATTCTGAAACCTTCTTTACACGGAGGTATGGCGGGGACTTCAGAGTGGATTCAGGAAGCTCAGTCAAGAAATATTCCCTGGTGGATAACTTCTGCTTT
>JBOFKE010000297.1:0-13075 GCA_051657185.1 Bacteroidales bacterium
GTCTGTGCGCAAGCAATAATGTCTTTACACTCAAGAGCATGAGGTATAGCCTCGATTTGGATGGGTGTCGGGAATTTATATCCTTTTTTTTCAATAGCTTTTCGTAAGGAAATTGAAAGTTTTAATTGTTCAAATGTCATGTTTGTTGTTGTCTTACTTACAATATTTATGCAAAGGTAGGATCTTTCTTTAAAAAAGCATTTGAACTGATTGTTAAGCTTTTTTCTTTTTTGTTTATAAGGTTATTGTTTTAAAATAACTTTACTATATTTCGGCTCAATTAATTTTTCTAATACTAACTTCTAATGCCTTACATATTATGGAATTGCCTTACGCAGAATCATACAAAATTAAAATGATAGAACCTATCTATCGTAGTAGTCGCCAAAATCGTGAAGCCTGGATAAAAGAAGCAGGTTATAATCTGTTTGCGTTAAAGAGTGATCATGTTTATATTGATTTACTGACTGATTCCGGTACGGGAGCAATGAGTCAGGAGCAATGGTCGGCTATGATGCGTGCCGACGAGAGTTATGCAGGAGCACGTTCGTATCATCGTCTGAAGCATGCCGTTGAAGAGATAACAGGATTTCCTTATTTACTGCCTACGCATCAGGGCAGAGCTGCCGAGAATGTACTTTTCTCCGTTTTGGTGAAGCAGGGAGATATTATTCCGGGGAATTCGCATTTTGATACAACCAAAGGACATATTGAATCACGTAAAGCGATTGCGCTTGATTGTACAATCGACGATGCGAAAGATACACAAAAGGAGGTGCCGTTCAAAGGAAATGTTTCGATAGGGAAATTAGAAAAAGCTTTGCAGGAACATAGCGATAAAATACCATTTATCCTGATTACTGTAACAAATAATACAGCAGGAGGTCAGCCTGTATCAATGGAAAATATACGCAGTGTGCATAAACTGGCGCAGCAATATAATAAGCCTGTTGTAATGGATTCAGCAAGATTTGCCGAGAATGCTTATTTTATCAAAACCCGTGAGGAGGGTTATCGGGATAAGACAATGAAGAGTATTGTTCTTGAAATGTTTTCTTATGCCGATGCAATGACTATGTCAAGCAAAAAAGATGCGATTGTGAATATGGGTGGTTTCATAGCAACACGTCGTAAAGACTGGTTTGATCAGGCATCTGTTTACACGATTGTTTTTGAAGGCTATCTTACTTATGGTGGTATGAGTGGACGCGATATGGAAGCCCTTGCCGTTGGTTTACATGAAGGTGTTGAGTTTGATTATCTTGAGACACGTATCAGACAAGTGCAATATTTGGGAGAAAAGCTCGATGAGTATGGGGTTTGTTATCAAAGACCTGCCGGAGGTCATGCGATATTTGTAGATGCACTCAAGCTGCTTCCTAATGTTCCGCGGGAAGAATTTCCTGCTCAAACAGCATGTGTCGAACTGTATCTGGAAGCAGGGGTCAGGGGAGTAGAAATTGGAGCTGTCCTTGCAGACAGAGATCCCGTCACTCGTGAAAACAGGTTTCCCGAATTAGAGTTACTTCGTTTAGCAATCCCAAGACGCGTTTACACAAACAATCATATAGATGTTGTTGCTGTAGCTCTTAAAAATGTGAAAGATCGTGCAGAAGAAATTAAACATGGTTATAAAATTGTGCATGAAGCACCGATAATGCGTCATTTTACGTGTCAGTTCGAGCCACTAAAATAGGGTAGTTTTAATATTACCTGTAATATCCCTTTGTGTATAATTTCCTATTGTACACAAAGGGATTGTTTTATATTGTGAATAAAACAGTGGAATTGCTTTCACTTACAAATATTATAAATAAATTCGCAGCTGAAATTACAACTTATAGAATATTTGTATGATTAATATAAAAATAAGTCTTTTTGCATGCTTTTCAATTCTGGTGCTGGCAAGTTGTACGAATCATAAATCTGAGAAACGTGACCAGAGCTCGCGGATTGATCAGATGGGTATCGTTGTCGAGCCTGCTTCTGATCGAGAATACTCTTATACCGATAAACAATCTGCTTATTATTACGGCAAAACACACACTGATAATTTCTCCGAATGGTTTGCCGGCTGGAATATCGCAAAGCAGCGAATCCTGTCCGATTACACACTATATGCAGATACAATTGCACAATTGCGTAAAAGTGCAGAAATAACGGAAGTGTATCCCGATCGTTTGATGCGTAAATTCGGTGCTTTCACCGAAAATTTCTATATGGTTGACAACCGGAAAATTCTATTCATCAGCTTAAGTCAGATTAAAACAGACTCTGTTGGCATAGCAATCAATAAAGGACTGGTCAATGACTCTCTCTTTCAAAATAATACGTTGTACATGAAACCCCGCGAGGCAAACGGAGTCCTCGCACTTACTTCATATAATCCTGTTTCCTGCACCTATTCGGATAGCCGGTTGATGGAGCCCGCTTCCGGTGAGGGATTTCTGTTGGCCTATGCCGAATCAATCACTATGGCTGACTCTCTGGTCCGGGAATTCAGAAATTCTTCGAATATATTTCTTCAGGCCCGAAAAGAAAGAATGAATCATCAGATCACCGAATATACTCCATTGGAAAGTAATAACGATACATTGGATCAGGCTCTGTCATGGATAGTTCTCACAACCGATCAGCTAGTTACTGACCAGCAGGGTAAAGGTATTTATGCCGGTCTGCCTTGGTTTAATGAGTATTGGGGACGCGATATGTTTATTTCTATGCCGGGAGCTACTCTCGTTACAGGTCAGTTCGAAACATCCAAAGAAATTCTTCGTGATTTCTCTAAGTTTCAGGATATGGATTCTACGTCGCTTACATATGGCCGAATACCCAATAGAGCTAACCTGGATAACATTCTCTATAATACGACGGACGGTACTCCTCGTTTTGTTATTCAGATCGAAGATTATTTAAAATACTCAGGTGATGTCTCCTTCCTTCAGGAAATTTATCCTTCGGTCGTGACCAGTATAAATGCATCAATTAAAAATTATACAGATACATTAGGGTTTCTGACACATGCCGATGCTGATACCTGGATGGACGTAAAGCGTGATGGGATACCGGGTTCGCCCAGAGGAAACAGAGCTAACGATATTCAGGCATTATGGTATGGACAGCTGATGGCAGGAGTAGAGTTTGCTAAATTAATGAACGATCATCTGCATGTTATCGAGTGGACCAATGCTGCTTATAAATTAAAACAAAACTTCGAATCTGCCTTCAGTACGAATATTCCGGACAATATAGCCGATCACCTGAATGTTGATGGAGATCCTGATGATCAATTCCGCCCAAATCAGTTATATGTATATGATCTGATAACGGATGACGAAAAGAAACAGAAAATAACGAGACGCGTCTGGGAAGGACTGGTTTATCCTTGGGGTGTAGCTTCTCTGAGTCAGAATGATCCCGATTTTCATCCCTATCATGAAAACTGGCACTACTATCATAAGGATGATGCCTATCATAACGGGACAGTGTGGTTGTGGAACAATGGTATGGCTATGCAGCGTATGATAGAGATGAATCAACAGGATATTGCGTATGAATTATTTAAAAATATGAATGATCAGGCTATGTATCAGGGTGCAATTGGTTCGTTGGCTGAAAATGCCGATGCATTACCGCGAGCAGGTGAAACCCGGGCTAAGAGATCCGGCACCTTCCTTCAGGCATGGAGTAATGCGGAGCAATTGCGTGTATGGTATCAGTATTTTCTGGGTATCAGACCTGATATGATACATGGAAAGATCTTGTTGCAGCCGAAAATTCCGACCGAATTAACAGAGCTGGACTTTAAAGAGAGAATTGGAAAAGGGATGTTGCAAGGCAATTTTGTTCGTAAAGGTTCAAAATCCGAATATGAATATAAGCTGATTGGCGAATCTGCGTCAGTTTACTTCCACCTCATACCTTTTCCGCCTGTAGTGTTCAGAATGGATTCCGGCTATTGTTTGAAAATAAAACAGATAGGCACAGTCATGGAAACTCAGTTATTGGACACTAAAGGAGTTGACATAGAGGTTAAACAATATGAAGCTGACAAAAATCAGATTGAACGCAAAGCCGCGCAGGATCAGTTTTTTGAGGGTACGCAATTTGCAAAACCATATTTGAATCCGGACTTAAAAGCGCTGAAAATATATCATAAAGAAGCACTGACATACTAACATTAAAAACACGCTCTCATCGAAAGAGGCTGTCAAACAATGTTGTCAATTATAATATAATATGTAGGGAATAGCTTTGTATATGGTTTCAAAGCTATACGACGGCACAAAATATCTTTTAATGCTTTATAAAGCCCCTTCCTACATAAAACCGAAACATTCCTGAAATAAAAAGCACCATTTTGACCTATATTTATCGGTCTGAAATGGTGCTTTTATATTTGTAGCTATAAACTATAACTTCGACTAACTTGGTTTTTACTTGATAAAAAGTTACTATCCTTTCACAGAACATAATTCCAGGAGCTATAAAGAGTTTTGCATATTTAACATCCTCATACGTAAATCTATTCTCAAGGTTTATTGATTCGCATAATAGTTGTTTAGATATAATGTATTAATTTTGTATTGAATTTAAAAGAAGCAGAATACAATGAAGAAATCAGTGAAAGTCATGCTAATGGCTACTTTATTATCATGTGGAACAACAATTACAGCTCAAGAAAAAATACTAATGGGCGGTTCCGGTTGGAATAAAATCGTAATCATCGATAAAGATACAAAGCAAATAGAGTGGGAGCATCCGATTAATTCCGGCGAAGAATGTAATTGTGTTGACTACACCAAAGAAGGCAATATCCTTTATGCGTACAGATCCGGAGCAAAATTGATCGATATAAATAAAAAAGTAATCTGGGACTTTCCGGTCAATCCTCAGACAGAGGAATTGCAAACCGCAAAGCAATTGCCGGACGGCGGCTATTTGCTAGGTATTGCCGGTTCACCTCTGCGTGTAATTGAGCTTGACAAGAAAGGTAATAAAAGATTTGAGATTACTTATGATACAGGCATAGCCGACAAGCACGGGCAGCTCCGTATTATTGAGAAGACTCCGCAAAAAACCTATCTGATTCCACTTATGGAGAGCGGAAAAGTAATTGAAATCGATAAAAAAGGAAAATTGATTAACTCAATCTCTGCTGCCGGAAATGTCTTTTCTGCTAAGATGCTCAATAAAGATCAGATATTAGTCTCTTGCGGAGACGGGCATTGTTATCAGATTTTCGACAGAAAAGGAAATTTAATAAAACAGATAAAGCAAGATGAATATAAAAATATCAAACTTCTTTTCGTAGCAGAAATAGCTCCATGGAAAGAAAATCTGTTTATTACAAACTGGTCAGGACATTCCTCTCATCAGTCAGAACCTACATTGATCGAGGTTACACCCGATAATCAGGTTGTCTGGAGTCTGAACGATAAATCTGTATTCAAGAATATTTCAAGTATAAAATTGATCCCGTAATATATTGGCAGAGTGGGCTTATTCATTTATTTCTTCACAAATAGCTCAGGAGAAAGAGTATGGAGAAGACTGTGTACATTACTGTGGAAGGTGGGTGATGGAGTTAATCCATCACCTTCTATCCGAATTCAAATAAAGAAATTCATATTGGCAAAACGAGCCCTTTCCAGCATGGTTGCCACGCCTCCGATTTCGATATCATCCATTAAATCTTCCTTCTTAATTCCGAGCATATCCATAGACATCTGGCATGCAATGAATTTAATGCCATCGTATTTCGCCATGTGGATCATAAAGTCAAGAGGAGGTATGTTTTTATCTTTCATTATACGTGTCATAAATTTATGGCCTAATCCCATAAACTCATTGTGAGAGAGTGGCAAATCTTTATCTCCTTTCGGCAAAATGTGAGTAATCATGTTTTCAAAAGCTGTATGTTGGCCTGAAGGATTGTTCTTACGTAATAAAGACAATCCATAAAAGGTGAAAAATACAGATACATTTATTCCACATGCAGCCGCACCGAGTGCAATATTAAAAGCGGCCAAAGCTTTATCCATTTCTTCACTGAAAATGATAATTACCATTTCATTGCCAATTTGTACGATCGGTTTATCATTGTCAGATATCTTTTCAATAATAGCTGTAATTAACTCGTTTTCGTTTGTGAGCGAAATGAGTTTATGCCCCGTAATTTCGCACCACGAAGTAACATCTTTTGGAAAGCCTTTATCTGTTGCAACAATCTGAAGTCTTTCAGAAGGTTGAATAAGAGATATTTCTTTTTGAAGTGACATGATCGGGCCGGGACACAGTGACCCTTTTGCATCTACTTGTCTAACGATTTCCTGAGATTTAATGGAGGAGTTCTCGCTCTCATGATTTATGCTTAACGGATGTAGTTCTACCATAATTGATTCATTTAAATTAAACGTATTAGTATATATAACTACTAAGATATTACCTATGTTTTATAATTAACACTATTAAGTTTTTCGAAATTCAATAATACTTTGTATCTTCGTACAGAATTTTGCAAAAAGTAACGAATGAGTATAAAGATAGATACCGACAATCAAGAATTTCAAGATGCATTGAATCTTATTCAGTACACGAAGCAATCAGTCTTTTTGACAGGTAAAGCTGGTACGGGTAAATCAACATTTCTTCGGTATATTTGTGAAAATACGAAGAAGAAATTTGTAGTACTAGCTCCTACCGGAGTGGCAGCGATCAATGCTAACGGTAGCACTATGCACTCATTTTTTAAATTGCCATTTCGTCCTATGCTTCCGGATGATCCCGACTTAAGTTTAACCGGCAACCGGATTTTTGAGTTTTTTAAATACAAAAAGCAGCACCGTAAACTGATTGAGAACGTCGAGCTTATTATCATAGATGAAATATCAATGGTAAGAGCAGATATAATTGATTGTATCGATAGGATTCTTCGTGTATTTTCCAAAAATATGAGAGAGCCATTTGGTGGAAAGCAACTACTCTTTGTCGGAGATATATTTCAGCTTGAGCCTGTTGTTACATCTGACTCAAAAGATATTTTGAATCGATTCTATGAGAATCCCTTTTTTTTCTCAGCAAGAGTTTTTAAAGAAATACAGCTAGTTCCTATTGAACTACAGAAAGTGTACAGGCAAAAAGATGTTGCATTTGTTTCTATGCTTGATAAAATACGTATGAATGCAATTGATACAAATACACTTGCGTCATTAAATCAACGATATAATCCGGACTTCGTGCCGGGAGAGAATGATTTCTATGTAACGTTAGCAACTCGAAGGGACAGTGTAGATTACATAAATGAACAAAAGTTGCAGGAGCTTGAAACAGAGAAAATAAGATTTTGTGGAGAAATTAAGGGTGAATTTCCGGAAAACAGCTTACCGACTCAACGGGAACTGATCTTAAAAAAAGATGCACAGGTAATATTTATTAAGAATGATATGGGTACGCCTGCTGAAAGACGGTGGGCAAACGGAACAATTGGGAAGGTTACAGGCTTTACCGATACAGAGGTTGTCGTACTTCTTGAAAATGGACGCGAATGCAGAGTTGAAAGAGATACGTGGCGTAATATACAATACACCTATAATGAAAAAGAAAACAAGGTTGAGGAAAAAGAATTAGGAAACTTTACTCAATTTCCATTGAGATTAGCTTGGGCGATTACAGTACATAAAAGTCAGGGGTTAACGTTTACGCATACAATTGTAGATTTCACCGGTGGGGCTTTTGCCGGAGGACAGACTTATGTCGCTTTAAGTAGATGTACATCTCTCGAAGGTATCGTTTTAAGAAAGCAAATTCAGCCAAGAGATATTTTTGTCCGACCTGAAGTCGTTCAGTTTGCTCAAATGTTCAATAACCGAATGTTGATTGATAAAGCTTTAAAACAAGCTCAGGCAGATATTCTATATAAAGAAACGATTGAAGCTTTTGATAAAGGGAATTTTGATATATGCCTTGATAAGTTTTTTCAAGCAATCCATTCGCGCTATGATATAGAAAAACCGGGACCTCGGAGGTATATTAGGAGAAAACTGAATGTTATAAATAAGCTTCGAGAAGAGAATAAATCATTAAAAAAGGAAATGCAAAATATGATTGACTCATTATCTGATCTCGCGCATGAGTTTTATTTGATGGGTAATGAGTGTATTGTGAAGGCTAAAAATCCGAGAGCTGCAATCGCAAATTTTGAAAAGGCTCTAAGGCTTAATCCTAAGCATGTGGATGCATGGGTCAGAAAAGGCGTGACCTTATATGATGAAAAAGAATATATGGAGGCTGAAAAATGCTTTGATAAAGCGTGTCAATTATCTCCATTGTCTTTTAAAACACTTTATAACAGAGGGAAAAATAGATTAGAATTGGGAAATGTTGATGGAGCTATAAGCGATATTGAAAGAGCATTGAGCGTTGAACCTCATCATGTGGGAGCTGTAGAGCATTTGGCTCAAGCTTATTACGCGAATGAGGATTATGACAGATCCGAACAATTACTGAATATTGCAGATGCTTTACGCAAAAAGAAAAAGAAAAGATGAATAAAAATATACATTTTGGAGGATTGATAATTCTATTATTAATATTTTTCTCCGCTTGTACTACTAATAAAAAGAAGGAAGATGAACAACAATCATATAATATTGTCGTTCTGGAAGGACCTACGCGTGTAGGTTTTGAGTCTATGCTGGATCAGTCTGTAAAATTGCCGGTTATGGTTTATTCTGAAATTTATGATAATCCATTACAGATTCAGACACTAATGCTGCAGAATAAACCGGATGTAGCTGTTATTCCAACAACAATGGCTGCAAATCTCTATAATAAAGGTGTGGATTATGTTCCTTTAGGATGTGCAATCTGGGGGAATTTATATTTAGTTACTTCGGATAGTACAATAAAGAATTCAACCGATCTTAAGGATAAAGAGATTTATTTATTCAATAAGGGATTACAGCCGGATTTGTTAGCAAAGATTCGTTTTAATCCGTATAATGCAAAGTTTAATTATAAATACGATTCTCATCTGGAATTGGCTTCAGTTATTGCCGGAAATTTAGTCTCGACGGCTGTTTTACCAGAGCCTTATGTGAGTCGTGCAATGCAGGCAAACCCGGATTTGCGCATCATTGATGAGGTAAACTTTATGCATAACGGCAGGCGAATACCTCAGACACTGATAATGATCAAACGATCTTTAATCCCATGTAAAAAAGTTATTGAAGAATATATTTACCAGGTCATAGATGCGTCTATAAATAATAACTCATTGCCGGCAATGACAGTCAAGCGTTGTAATATAAGATTCTCACCAATTGATTCATGTAAAGAAGATATTCAGTTTTATCTGGGGTCAATCTACGGGTACAATCCTAAATTAATCGGAGATAAATTTCCTGATAATGATTTTTATAATTGGACATCAAAATCCATTAAACCATAATAAAAAAAGAAAGAGTTAAGAACATTGATCTTAACTCTTTCTTTTTTTATTATGATTGCTCGCTTAAATTCCGAAGTAAAGTAATTTCTTCTTTCCAGATAGATTCATCAGGAGTTTCCAAAATAATAGGCATATTATCAAAACGTTTATCACGCATAAAATATTCGAAAAAATCCATGCCGATAAAACCTTTTCCAATGCTTTCGTGTCTGTCAACACGTGTACCCGATTCTTTCTTTGAATCATTTAAATGAATACCTTTCAGGTATTGAAATCCTACAATTTGTTCAAAGTCAGACCATGTTTTTTCGTATGCTTCCTGAGTTCTGAGATCATAGCCTGCTGTAAATGTATGGCAAGTATCTATACAAACACCAACTCGCGACTGATCGTTAATATGATCTATAATAAAGCGAAGATGTTCAAATTCATTACCAAGATTACTACCTTGTCCTGCCGTGTTTTCTATAACAGCAATGACATCTTTAGTCTGAGCTAACGCAATATTAATAGATTCGGCAATCCGCAATAAGCAAGATTCAATGTCAATTTGTTTCAAATGGCTCCCCGGATGAAAGTTTAATCGCTTTAAACCAAGTTGTTCGCAACGTTGCATTTCATCTAAGAAAGCATTTCTTGATTTTGTTAGAGCTTCCTCTTCGGGATGGCCTAAGTTAATTAAATAACTGTCATGAGGCAATAATAAGCTGCGGTCAAAGCCATACTTATCACAGTTGGCTTTGAACTTATTAATATTATCATCAGTGAGAGGTTTAGCTACCCACTGGCGTTGATTTTTAGTAAAAAGAGCAAACGTGTTTGCACCGATAGAAGCAGCATTAAGCGGGGCGTTCTCAACGCCGCCTGTGATACTTACATGAGCACCAATATATTTCATCTTAAATTATTTATAATTTATTTGAATACAAAATAAGTATTTATATTTAGGAAATAAGGTAATGGTTATGCTAATAAAGTAGAATAACTATTTGTCAAACAAGGGTGCTAATGCAGACTCACGATTTTCAATTGTAAAAATATTATTTTCAATGGGCGGAGGAGTACTCGCATAAACAGAGTGGATAACGGTAGAACGATATGGCTCTGCAATATTTGAGTAATGTTCGTTTCTTAACCATGTTCTGATTTGTTTCGTATTTTCTATAAGTGGTTTTGCTCTGAAATGAGCCACACCACCGGCACCATTTATCCGCGCAATCATGACCTGATCAAAAATAATATCCATATTCCAATCTCGCTCCTGCGGACTAATCATCGAAGTGTACACTCCAGCCATTAATTGAGAAGGTTTAAGTCTTTTGCCCCAATCCTTAATTATCAATCCGAAGAGTGGATCTTGATAATAAGTCATAGGTGTGATAAAATCTATTTTATTGTGATCGAACCATGCCATTGCATCTTGAAAAACATCTTCGTAGCCACGCCATCCTGATTTATTATGAGACGCATTATTGTATCGTCCGATTACAGCCGCACTTAGTTTAATTTCGGGATTAATTGATTGTATAGTGTCGTAAACACGATAAACTATACGATTAATATTTTCGCGTCTCCATTCGCTCAAATTTTTAGCTTTTGATGTCTTGAAGGCCTTTTCGTCAGGATAACCATTTGTTCGATCAGGATATCTTATATAGTCCAGATGTACGCCATCTACATTGTACTTACGAATCATTTCG
The DNA here is from genome assembly GCA_051657185.1 of Bacteroidales bacterium. Lineage (GTDB taxonomy): Bacteria > Bacteroidota > Bacteroidia > Bacteroidales > UBA7332 > UBA7332. The sequence goes on from JBOFKE010000297.1 coordinate 11,152, forward strand.
CCAATCACCCCTGCAAGATAGTCAGCTGTAGCCGGATTGGCTGGATTCATATACCATTCATCTTTGTATTTTATACATAAATCAGGTCGTTTTCTGATTAATGAGAGATCTTTTTTATCTCGATTGAATTTGTCCGATCCCAGTGGCATACAAACAAACCATGCATGAAATTCCATATTTCTCTTATGCGTTTCATCAATAGCAAAACGTATTAAATCATAATTAGGTGAAACTCCCGTTTTGCCTCCGAATACATAATGCCAGGGTTCAAGTACAGATTCATAAGCAAGATCACCACGATTTCTGACCTGAAAGAATAGAACATTAATATTCATCTTTTGCAAAGAATCAAGTTTGGAAGTTAGTTCTTTCTTTTGTTTTTCAATTGTAAAAATATTGGAAACCGGTTTAGAAGGAAAGTCAAGTCCCCATACAGTTGAAAACCAAACACCACGGTATTCTTGCTTAGTTTGTGAAGAAAGGAGGGAAGATGCCGAAACTAATACACAGGCAATTCCATATTTTAATCTATTCATATATTTATTATTTCTAGGTTTGCAAATTTAGAATATTCGATTAATACAACAATCAAAATAGATAAAAGCATATAACATATTTAGTATATCTTTTAGATTAGACCTGAAAATATAACTCTTTTGTGTTGAGCATTCCTTTAAATTGTAGTAATATTGTACTATAATAGTAGATCAAATTATAGAAATGAAAAAAGCAATCGTAACATATAAAGATTGGATGGAGATGCATCCATGGCATACTAAAGCAGATGATACAGTTCTTTATTATGTCAAATTAGCAAATAGATTAACGGACGTAATTCTTAAAAAGAAATATCCTTCACAATTTGCTGTAGATAGTGGTTGTGCATTAGCCGCTTACTTACAGGATGTTGTTTCGGGAAGTCCCCTTTTTGGAACTATGCGATCTATCTATATTAATAAATATAGCGACCGCTTACCTATGCTGGAAGATGAGAGTGTGAGATATTATAACGACGAGGTTAATTATTCTGATATATCTTTCTTGCTTTGGCACTTCTCTTCTCAGTATAATAAAGATGTTTTTGTTTCTCCTTCAATGATTAAAGAGCAAAAAGATCTTTTGACAGAACTTACTAATATTTTAGAAGAGGCTTATGAAGATGCTCCTGAATCAGAAGAGTTGAATTCATTTCTTCAAATGGATACTATCGAAAGCCCAACATTTAATGATATTGTAACCCGGATGGTTTATTTAAATAAACAATGCTATCTGAATGCTGCAGGTGCGAATTATGAATTAAAACAATATGCAGACGGGATGCGGGCTGATGAGGAAAAATTAGATGAAGCAACTTATTTTTTCTTTTTACAGGAATATGCTAACCTGATGCTTTTTAATCAGCCACTATCGTTTTGCGATTTATATACAAATGAATTCTTCGCTGAGATTATAGGGAAAGAACATAAAGCGTATAATGAGGTTTTATCAGTAAAACGCGACAAGTTAACTACATTCTACGCATTTATTTTAGAAAATGAACGATATGTGGTGCTTGAACACCCGGAGAGTGGTGTACAAATAAATGTGGAAAAAGACTCACTGCCTGAAAAATATTTTACGGACAAGCCATACTGGCTATGTGAGCTGGTTCAGCATGGAGATAATTATCGATGTGTATCGGATATCAATTATCCGCCTCAGCATTTGGAAGAAGAATCAGATCGACAGAAAGAGATCGTAAAGCATCTTTTCGATTCGAAAGAGCAGCGTAATGATTATTTGAAAAAGATGACAGATGCTTTCGATAAAATGTACAATGGCAAACCATTTATTATAGTTTCTGATATTGAGAAGGCACACGAAAAGATAGAAGAGTTTTTCTGTCAAAATAAATTGGATAATAAACTTATTACGGACAGTACAG
>JBOFKE010000298.1:0-7234 GCA_051657185.1 Bacteroidales bacterium
TTCTCGGAACTGGCTAATCTGGCTTCCGGAAATAAGCAGCTGACAGTCCGTTTAAAAGAACTCAGAATCATGAATGAAATGTCTTTGATCATCGGACTATGCCTGCTTACAGCAGGTACTTTCTTAGGTGCAATATGGGCGAATGAATCCTGGGGCAGATATTGGGGCTGGGATCCGAAAGAAGTTTGGGCTTTAGTTACTATGCTAGTCTATGCTTTTGTCGTACATAGCCGGTTCATTCCGAAGCTTTACAGCAACTGGGCTTTTAATTCACAAGTGCTGATTGCTTTTGCTTCATTACTTATGACATACTTTGGGGTTAACTATTATCTGTCAGGTTTACATTCCTATGGAAGCACTGAATCTTCGAATATTATTTATATGATCTATACGGGTTATCTGTTTATTTTTATTCTGATCGGAGTTTCATACAAACGTCAGATCTCTAAATAGCCCCCTCACAAAGCAGCGGTTACCTGAAAATGCTCAGGTAACCGCTGCTTTTTTATCAATTCATTCTTATTTGATCTTTTATGTAGTACGAAAGCTTACCAAGCTAACTTTATAAACCTGAGAATAACTCACGAATCCTTTCTATTACCATCTCATCAGCATTGGTTTGATCGTTTATTAATTGAACAGGCGTACTATTTGAAATATAAATAATCCCTTCAAACATTTTAGTCGGCATCAGTTGAATAAGCTGTTGATCAGGTAAAAGTGTTCCAACACTAACTATTAATGCACCTAAATTACTATGCTTTGAACTCATATACGCTAATGGTTTATCATATTTATAAAAATATGATCCCATTTGATCGTTTTGATTCTTCTGAATTTCTTTGACTACGGAACCACGGGGAGTGAGTGTCATTCGCGTGCCTTCACCAACAGTAAGTCCCACACATTTATAATTCATACCATACCATTTACGCATATAATATCCAAATGGATTATAGAGGGTAGGTAAAGATGTATACTGATAATCATAGCCACTATGCAAAGCATGTGATAAGATAGTAATGGTTTCTCCTTCTGAAGCAACTTTATCAATCAGATACTTTATATTCTTAGCCATATAATAATCCCGCATCATAAATGGATTTATACTTTCGAAGGCTTTCTCACGCATTTGAGAAAAATTATCAATCACGTTTGTTTCCAATGAGTCCAGAAATATCAGTCCTCTGTCATTAAATGATTTTAATGACTTCGCTAAAGTGGTTTCATTCAAAACAAAATCCCGTACTTCGGCAATCTCTGCTTGTGATAATTTATGATTAGCTGAAGAGATTCTAAGAAATTGATAGATATTATAAAGAGATGTATATCCCCAATCTGAAGATTCAATATCTATCCCAAACACTCTTACCGGATTTTCTTCCTTTTTATTAAATTCCTTCAGCCAGTCCAGAAAATCTAAAAAGGTCTTCGAGGATAAACCCAGATCCAAAGCTCCGGATTGGAGAAGAGAGTCTTTAGACAAACGACTCTGAATATAACGATTTACACCTAATAGCTTATCCTGAGATACTTCAAATAACAATAAACGGCAATTACATTCCATCACCCTGTATTTCATTATATCATAGGCTGTCTGAACAATACTTTCAGAACCATGATAAAATTCACCTAAAGCTAAAATGGGCACTGTATCGATTAAAGATATTATTTTATCATCCAACCATTTATCTTTATCAAGTTCTGTAATTGAAGCTAATTGTGATGCGCTTCCCAAATCTCCGTTTATCTTTATATCAACCGGCCGGAGATTAAAATTATTAAAATCAAGAAAAAAACCAGTTGGTTTATCAGTCGCTTCAACAATCCATTCCAATTTAAGTAATGCGATTGAATCCATTTTAATCTTATGCTTGATTTGTGCAGCAGATTTTAATTCCTCTCCCGTTAAAGAATCTTGCAGAGTCAACCTATTATCTCGCGTATATCCATTTATCAGAAGTTTTACATCCTGAAGTTCATCGTATTTACAATCATACTCCAGAGATATCGAGCCGGTTAATTCACGAAGAACAGAACTCGTTAATGCCAGATGTGCTTTCTCATGTTCTTCTGACTTATTCTTTTTTGTTTTCCTATAATTTATTCGAAAATTATTGGGAGACGGACTTCTTAACTCTAAATTAAGATTCGGGTAAAAAATCAAAGTACTAAGCAGATATTGTGAAACAGAATCCTTTTCAATTGAATTAGTACTTCCCTGAAGCACTATGCCGTTATAAGCAATAAGTGCTAGCATTATAAAAGAACGTAGATATTTCATTAATACAATCATAAAAACTTTATAAGACAACGGTTATTATTTATCTATTTTCCACCCTTTACAGAGCTCTCTTTTAATCTCTTCAATTCAGCCATATCCGGAAGATAAGTAGCTACTCTTTTCCTTTCTTCAGCGCTAAAAGAATCTGGTATAAGAGCTTCTATCTCTGACTTACTCATCTCCTGTCCGTTGGCCAGGTATTTTGCTGCAACATAATCAACTATTAATCCGGGAGTAGGATTTTCTTTTAATTTCGTTTCAAAAAACTCAAGCGCAAAATCATAAACCTTGCGAGCCTCTACCCTATTTCCACACCTCTCTAAGTAAAGTGCTTTGTGTATATACAAATGGGGCTTGTCAGGGAAATTATTAATTGTTTCATACAGGCATTTCTCGTAATCAGTCCATCTTTCCAACGAAGCAAGCCAGGATAGTTTATTATAATAGGCCATGGGATATTTCCTATCCAGAGCGATAGCAGTATCCAATAAATTTAATGCTTTTGCCAATGAATCTTTGTCGAATCCATAACGTGCAAGCTCTACTGCCTGACTAGTCAATGCTATTGCACGAGGATTATATTCTTCTTGGGCAACTATTGACGTTGCGAACATCAGTGAAATAATACATACTAATATTTTCATAGCATTTGATTTTGAATGTTATAATCTATTTATTAGCTGAAGCTCCCTTTTGAAACTCTTCAATCCATAAAACATTACAGCCGGAGCTTATAACTGGCTATTTTCCACCCTTTACAGAACTCTCTTTTAATCTCTCCAAGGAAGGTATATCCGGAAGATAATTAACTACTCTTTTCCTTTCTTCAGCGCTAAAAGAATCTGGTATAAGAGCTTCTATCTCTGACTTACTCATCTCCTGTCCGTTGGCCAGGTATTTTGCTGCAACATAACCGACTATTAATCCGGGAGTAGGATTTTCTTTTAATTTCGCTTCAAAAAACTCAAGCGCAAAATCATAAACCTTGCGAGCCTCTGCCCTATTTCCACACCTCTCTAAGTAAAGTGCTTTGTTTATATACAAATGGGGCTTATCCGGTAAATTTTTAATTGCTTCATCCAGGCATTGCCCATAATCATCCCATTTATCCAAAGAAGCAAGCCAGGATAGTTTATTATAATAGGCCATGGGATATTTCCTATCCAGAGCGATAGCAGTATCCAATAAATTAAATGCTTTTGCCAATGAATCTTTGTTCAATCTATAACGTGCATATAGCTCTACTGCCTGATTATTCAACTCAGTTATGCCAGGAACATATTCATCTTGTGCAAGTATTGACGTTGCAAACATCAGTGAAATAATACATACTAATATTTTCATAGTATTTGATTTTGAATGTTATAATCTATTTATTAGCAGAAACTCTCTTTTGAAGCTCTTCAATCCTTTGATTATATAGTTGAGCTTCATTATTCACTTTCTTCAATGGCGATTCATTCTTATTATGCATGATATCCATCTTTGTATAGGCCTCCGGAATATAGAACATTCCATCAAACTGAACAGCGGGATTCAAAACAATAAACTCTCTTCTTATATTATTATTTCCGATATATCGCATATAGGTTAATCTATCTGATATATCATCGGAAGACACATAAAAGGAACTTCTTGTATTCGATTCTGCAAAAGCATGTTCTAAACTACCCTCAATATTTTCAGCAAATTCTTTGACAACCAACTCTCCAAACGGATCAAATAATACAGAAGAACCCGCCCCTGCCAGGATCACTGTTTTCAGATAATCCTTTCCGTAGGCTGATTGCAAATAAAATCCTAACGTTTCATTTCCATAATTAAATGCGAAGTAAGATTGTTTATCTGTAATATGACCTGCATGAGCATATATGATGGCTTGCTTCGATTGGGGAAGATAATTGTTTATCAAGAATTGAGATGTCACAGCCATCAATGAGTCTCTCATATCGGTTCTCTCCTGTTTGTTTTGGGGTAATTTTCCGCATAAGTTTAAATAATGAGAAAGCAAATCAAGCTCTTCATTATTTACTACTGCAGATAAGGAATCTCTGTTATAGCGAATAAAGTCAATACTCTTTTCCCTCCAATTCTTTTCCGTTAAAGATAGAAGCAGCTTATCGACAGAGATATTCTTTTTCTCTTTGTTGAGTAGATAGAGATAATTAAATATTTCGCGGATTGCACGATCTGTGTCACTTCGAAAATCCATTCCATAAATACTCACTCTTTCACTTTTCGCCTGATTCTTATTATAGCTTTTTATACGTTCAAAGAACTCAAGATGTTGCTTCTTGATTAATGCGAGCGATCCCGAATCTAATTCTATTTCATTGTTAATATAACGATTAAAAAGCAGTAACTGATCTAAATAATTTTCATAAATATAGAGCTTACATAAGCCTTTTTCTATTTGATTAAATGCAACATCATATATGTATTTTTGCATGATTTCATTATGATGAACACTCTCACCCAAACCTAAGATCCGACTATTCTGTATTGCCTCTATCATATTAATATTGTTTATCACAGATAAGTCAACTCCGTTTCCATCATATTTAACCGGAGCTAATTCTGCTAAAGGATAAGAATCTAGCGGCTTTCCGCCTATAGTGATTCCTATCTGATCAAAGCAAATATTGGTCTTCCGATCAGACTTGCCTTCCACATCTATGATTAACCTTAGCAATGAGGTATTTTTTAATAATATAAATTCTTTTGTTTCTTCACTTAAGCTCTCTTCAGGCTTAAATCGAAGGACACTTTCAAATAATGGCTCTTGCCTATGTGATAAACCTATAACAGATAACGTTACAGTATCGATCCGATGACCGCCTGCTGTTATTGATACCTCTGACGTCCTATCCTTATCTGATGGTTCTATCAACAATTGTTGATAGAAGCGGGTGTTAAATTTATTCTGAGAAGCTTCCGGATCGGATAAATAAGTCCATTGATATATCGAATCTCTATTTTCGGGAAACAACAAAGCTCCTGATTGTGCCCACATATTAACTGCACTATCGGTATAATTCAGTTTAAAACTCAGATCATACAACGACGTGTAATTTCTAACTTGTCCTTCGCTCCTGTTACTACAAGCAATTAGGAGCAACAAGAATACGGCTATTCTAAAGTTCTTCATAAATATCAAATTATTAATATGATCCGAATTCCTATATAATTGGGTTTCAACATTTCGCTATTTTATCATAGATACAATCGACTTAATCTTATCAGTTGATTCTTTCATCAACTGATGCTTTTCCTTGTTCTCGCCATAAAAAACAACTCTTTGAGCAACAGGATCAATATATACACGCTTATATCGATGGATAAAATCTATAGTTATTAAAACGTCATAATCGATTTTATTAAATATACGATTGATTTACAGCTGATTCTTTTTAAGCTCATTATAAATCTGTGTACGGGATTCTATTTGTTTCCGTGCATGCATTATGAATTGTTGCGGATCTATAAGCTCTTCAGTTCCGGGTTCATTCGTCTGCTCCTGATTTTTTATGTAAAACACTCCATCATAACGACTATAAAGATTTAGCGGAAAAAAATCGTAATTATCAGCCATCAGACCATTCATCCGGAAAAGCATGATCTGATCAAAATCCGATGTCATTGGCAAATAGAGCGCATTACCTTTATTCAGGTCTTTCAAATAAGCTTCGATACTACCTGCCTTTTCTGTACTCAATGACTTATTTACCAAATCCATTTGTACATTTCTCACTTTAATTTTCCCGCCATCTGAAGTCAGCAGAAAATTACGATAGCGGTCTTTGTATATTTCTTTAAGATACCCGCCCAAAGGTATGCATGGCGGTGTCGGATACGTATTTTTCGGATTTAGATGAACTGTATGCGCATAGATAAATACTTTTTTACCGGATGGATTAAAGTGATCAATAAAGTAGGCTGAGTTAACAGACATCACGGAGTCTCGATTTTGCGTATCTGGTGATCCACTATTAATTAAATCGATTGCCTGATTTACAGCATAAGACAAATATTGAAAATCTTCTTTTGTCAATAACTGCTCCAGAGAGTCCTGCTGCTTATTCAATAAAGCACGAACCTCCGTCATTTTCTTCTCCATTACCAATATAGCCAATTGATTTAAGAGACTTGAATTCAGAGATCTATTCACATTAATCAAATAATCAAAAAAATACATATTTTCAGGACTGACATCAATTCCTCCCAAACAGACCTGATCCGAAATTTCTTTTCCTTCATTATATTGTTTAAGAAAGTCAATCAATGGCCGCAATTTCTCGTCAAGAAAATCCACTTTACTTGAATCAATATCCAAATTACGAATATATCTGTTGAGTGAAAAGATTTTCCAAATGGGACGTTCTAACAATACTAATTGAGTATTTCCGGAAAGGACCTGATCACGAATCATATAATCCACTAATGAATTAATACTTTTATTGCCATGCACAGTTTCACCCAATCCTATGATATCGCCTTTATCAAACTCTTCGATCTGACTAAATCCGGCTTGCCCCATATTTAGAGGTTGAATAGCAGGAGACACAGGAAATGCAGACTGATCAGGAACTCTTACCGGAAAATAATCAATCGATTTTCCATCTAAGTCGATCGTCGTATTTTTAAAGTAAATATGTGCATTGCTCTCTTTTTCTCCAGTAACCTGAAGGGCCATTTTCAGGTAAACGACATCTGATAAAGCTACTTGTTGCCTGATCGTATGGAATATTGTATCCACATCAAAAGTTTCAGATTTTTTAAATACTGCATTCTCCTGCGAATCCAACCCTTCGATTATCCATTCAAGAGACTTTATCTTATCTCCTTTAACCGTCAATGATAAATCAGCCTTCTTAAATTCGCCTTCCGGCATAAGTATCTGATGATAATGCACCGATTCAAATGTTTTCATAAATGGGTTGGTGATAAAAC
>JBOFKE010000299.1:0-15024 GCA_051657185.1 Bacteroidales bacterium
TCTATTCCTGAGCGTCCCGAATAATCGCCTGAAACGTAATAAGGATCTTCCTGAAGATCTTTCTGATTCACTTCTCCAAGACTGCCGAACAAGTGGGCTGCCGTATTGAATGAATATTGGCGAAGTGTTCGGCTTTGAATATAAAAGCCCGGGAAGCGGTGAAGCTTCTCTTGCAAAATTCCGTATTCCTGTGCAGAGAGCTGATTCATGAAAACTTGCGGCGTATATGCTGAATAACCGGGATTGAGTTTTCGGTTTTTCAGTTGAGCCATCCGTTTGTCGAACTGTTCTTTGGATATATTGAGCGTATTGCAAAAATCGAGTGTATCGAGGTTCTTAATCTCTCTGAAAACAAGCATAATATCATATGCCGGTTGGTTATATACCAAAAGCTCGCCATTGCGGTCATACATCAATCCGCGAGAGGGATATATTGTTTTTTTCAGAAAGGCATTACTGTCAGCATACGATTTATAATTTTCTTCGATAATCTGAAGGTAGGCAAGCCGTGCAATAAAAATCAAGGCTACAAACAGAACCCCGGCTGCAATAAACCATCTTCTGTTCTCAAGCTCATATTTATTTCTCATCGCTTTGTCATTTTAAAGAATTCGATTAATGAAATTAAAATCAGCGTAAGCAAGCTACCGCTGATAATACGAATCATAAGATGTGAGAAATTATGAAGGGTGAAGAGTTGAACCAAGTTGAGTGTAATGTGATGAAGGAGAACCATCAGAGTCGCGTAGCGTAAAAATGCTCCGACACCAAAAGTGCGGAATGACGGGACATCATATTCATCTTCGCGTGAACCAAAGAGAGCTAACAGATAGGGTCTGAAGAACATAATAACAACACAGGCAGTCATATTCATACCTAATGTATTGCTGAAGATATCGAGTCCCAGCCCCATAAGCAGTCCTATGGTTAATTGCATATTCTTTGATAGTTCGCGTGGAAGTGTCATCAAGAAATAGACATATAGATAGGGGGTTGCCCATCCTAAAAAATATAAGTTGTTGAGAATTAATACTTGCAGCAACAAATAAAAAAGAAACGAAAATATATATTTGAAAGTTGTTGATGTCATGTTACATTTCTTTATTTAGAGATGGATTTTTCTTCTAAACTTTTTCTTTCCGCATTGTATTTATCTTTAATAATACGTACATTTCTAAGTCGATAGAAGTTTGTCGCCAATTTGACTTTCATACGGAAAAAGTTGTCGTTGTGCTGCTTTTCGCTCTCTTCAATGGTCCCGATCATAATGCCTTCAGGGAAAACCGTGGAGTATCCGCTGGTTACGATTGTGTCGCCTGCATTGAAGACTACGTGTCGCGGAAGCTCTTCAAGCAGAATATGTCCGGGCGATATACCGTCCCAGACCAGAGATCCAAAGTAATCTGTATTTTTTAGCTTGGCGCTTAAACGAAGTTTCGTATTCAAAGCCGATATTACGACACAGAAATGGTCTGAAACAGAAGAAACGATCCCAACGATTCCGTTGTGATCAATAACGCCCATATCTTTTTCGACACCATCCAGACGTCCTCGGTTCAGAGTGATATAGTTTTCGAGTTCATTGACATTGTTGTTTACGACTTTTGCCGGTATAAAATGATAATTTGTACGTACTAAACTATCGGCATAAGTTGTATCCACTCCGTTAGCATTCAATGATTCTAACTTTTCCTGTAACTCAAAAACACGTTTCTCTAATTCGGCGTTTCTGCTCGAAAGGTCTTTATTGACAGATCCGAGGTCAAAATATGATTTTATTTCTCCTGAAAGTGTATAGAGATTTCCGACTACTTGATTACTTGAGTTTAAATAGACACTTCTTTGATAAGAATTGGCGCTGAAAAGAAGAGATAAACTGATGATTAAGTAGAAGAGAAAAAGAAACCAGGAGCTATGTTTTAATAAAAAATTGAATAAATTCTGCATAATCCTATCATAGGGTTATATACAACATACACGTTCAGGTAAAAAACCTGAACGTGCATATGTATTTATTTTAATTTGTATACTAATAAACAAAGCATATTAGCGAATCAAGAATGAGAATCTGTCAATATTCTTCAAAGCTACGCCCGTACCTTTTGCAACAGCATGTAACGGATCTTCGGCAATGTGGAAATCAATATTGATTTTATCACTCAAACGTTTATCTAATCCTCTTAACTGGGCTCCCCCGCCAGCTAACCAAATACCGTTTTTAACGATATCGGCATATAACTCTGGAGGAGTTTGCTCTAATGCAGCAAGAACAGCAGCTTCGATTTTCGCAATGGATTTATCAATAGCATGTGCTACCTCCTGATACGAAACCGGAACCTGAATAGGTAAAGCTGTCATACGGTTAGGTCCGTGAACAACAAAATCTTCCGGAGGATTTTCTAGCTCAGTAAGAGCTGAACCAACATTGATTTTAATTTGCTCTGCTGTCCATTCTCCGACTTTGATATTGTGCTGACGGCTCATGTATTCCTGAATGTCAGCAGTTAGATCGTCACCGGCGATACGGATAGATCTGTTTGTTACAATACCACCTAAAGAAATAACGGCAATTTCTGTTGATCCCCCTCCGATATCTACAACCATGTGTCCTTCCGGAGCTTCGACATCTAAGCCGATCCCGATTGCAGCAGCCATTGGTTCGTAAATCATATAGACGTCACGACCTCCGGCATGTTCCGAAGAGTCACGAACGGCACGGATTTCAACCTCCGTACTACCCGAAGGAATACATACGACCATTCTTAAAGAAGGGGTGAATAATCTGTTTTTTGGCAAAGCCATTTTGATCATACCTCGGATCATTTGCTCAGCAGCATAGAAATCGGCAATAACACCATCTCTCAACGGACGGATTGTACGAATATTTTCGTGCGTCTTACCATGCATTTGGCGAGCTCTTTCCCCAACAGCCAACAGCTTATCGGTTCTTCGATCTAAAGCAACAACAGAAGGCTCATCTACAACAATCTTTCCGTTTTGGATGATGATTGTATTAGCAGTTCCTAAGTCAATTGCTATTTCTTGTGTAAAAGAGAAAATTCCCATTATTAGTTACAAATAGTTTTTTAGCTTTTCAAGAATGACCCTTTGTCTGATGATCATTGTATGAATTAAGCCGGATTAATGTTTAAAGTGTCTGAAACCTGTCATCACCATAGCCATGTTTTGCTCATTGCAATAGTTGACAGAATCTTGATCTTTAATAGAACCACCCGGTTGGATAACAGCTGTTACACCTGCTTCGCGAGCAATCGCAACACAATCAGGGAATGGGAAGAAAGCATCAGAAGCCATAACAGCACCCTCTAAGTCAAAACCAAAAGATTTTGCTTTTTCGATTGCCTGACGCAATGCATCAACACGCGAAGTTTGTCCCACGCCACTTGAAATCATCTGTTTGTTTTTAGCTAAAACAATTGCATTCGATTTGCTATGCTTAACAATTCGGTTTGCAAATAATAAGTCTTCTACCTGTTCAGGTGTTACGCCTGTTTCAGTAACGACTTTTAGCTCTTCAGGTGTTTCTACTTTTAAATCTTTGTCTTGTTGCAATACACCGTTCAATAGTGATCTGAACTGGACATTTGAAGTTTTAGTTTCTTTTTGCACTAAAATGATCCGGTTTTTCTTTTGAGAAAGAATCTCTAAAGCTTCGGTCTCATATGCAGGAGCAATGATTACTTCGAAGAATAATTTATTGATCTCCTGTGCACTTGCTTTGTCTACCGTCCCATTTGTTACAAGGATACCTCCGAAAGCAGAAACCGGATCGCCGGCCAAAGCTTCTGTCCAGGCTTCAAGCATAGTTGGTCTGGAAGCTAAGCCACAAGCATTGTTGTGCTTTAGAATCGCAAAAGTCAGATCTTCAAATTCAGCGATCAAAGATACGGCTGCATCAATATCTAACAAATTGTTATACGAGATCTCTTTACCTTGAATTTGAGTAAACATGGCGTCAAAATCTCCGTAGAACGTACCTTTTTGATGTGGGTTTTCGCCATAACGAAGAGATTTGGCATTGTTTTCGGTGCATCTGAATGATGAACCTTCCTCATTGTCAAAATAATTGAAGATCGCAGTGTCGTAACCTGAAGAAACGGCAAAGGCTTCTTTTGCAAACCAACGGCGATCTTCGATACTTGAAGTTGCTCCTTTTTCGTGAAGCATTTTCTGAAGAGGTTCGTACTGTGCTTGCGAAGCAACGATCACAACATCTTTGAAATTTTTAGCAGCAGCACGAATTAAAGAAATCCCGCCGATATCGATTTTTTCGATAATGGCTTTTTCTTCAGCTCCTGAAGCTACTGTTTGTTCAAAAGGATAAAGATCAACAATAACCAGGTCAATCTCAGGGATCTCATACTGTTCGATTTGTGACATATCTCCATCTAGTTCCCGGCGACATAAAATCCCTCCGAATACTTTTGGGTGAAGTGTTTTAACTCTTCCTCCTAAGATTGATGGATAACCTGTTAAATCTTCAACTGCTTTACAAGGAATACCTAAAGATTCGATAAAATCCTGAGTTCCGCCTGTAGATACAAACTGAACTCCTTCTTCATGCAACTTAGTTATAATTGCATCTAAACCATCCTTGTGAAATACTGAAACTAACGCTGTTTTAATCTGTTTGATACTCGACATAGAAAATTTTTTTAGAATATTTCCTTTGCAAATTTAAGAAAACTATTTGTTTAATAGACAATCATATAAAGCATAATGGAGAGCAAATAGTAAAATTTCACTATTCACTCTCCATTATATTTGCCTTACTTGATATTTAATTTCTTTTTAAGAGACTTCGGTAATGCGTCTTTGTGCATTACAAGGCTCATTGTTTTATAGCGAACAAATGGGTCTGAAGCATACCATGTGCCCTGATATTTATTGTCAGTACCCCAAGAGTTTTTCACCATATAGTATTTTTTACCAGTCTGATCTTTAGCTATGCCATAGATTTGCATGCCGTGATCATCTGTTGTTTCGTAATTGTCGTAAGCTGCCTGACGCATTTCCTGCGTAATATTCAGTTCTGACCCCGGAGACTCTAAAGCTTTCATTACTTCAGCATCTTTTTCCTTTTGGCTTAATCCTAGCCATTTAGCCTGATCTGATCCTGATAATTCGCCCGCGTTTACACCCGGCATAACAGCGATACCATTACGGTTGAATCCTTTTTCGCTTACGTCTGAAGCCCAGGCTACCGTGTACCCGTTCATAACTGCGCTTTCTAATGCTTCCATCATCTCATCGACAGGAACATTGTAAGATAAGGAGTTTCTCCAGTTATCCGGAATTTCAATTGCAAATTGTGAATAAAACGGATGGTGTGTATAAGATGTTAAGCTTACGTAGTCATCAGGATTTAATCCTAATTCTTTCGCATAGCTTTGAGGTGTATATTCCTTACCGTTTAAAGAGAATGTTGCCGGAGATTCACCCAGATAGGCATTTAAGATACCCTCATAACCTTTTTTCCAGGCTGTAGTTAATTTCTTTTGCTTGATTACCGCATTCACATAGGCAGCAGTTACTGCATCCAACTCGTTGTGAACGTGCATGTTTTCACCATAATTCAAACCGGTCATTACTTCTTCAGGTACGATTCCATAGTCTTTCACAGCTTGCAACACATCATCAAATGAACCGCCGGGACCAAAGTTAGCTGTCCCATGTCTTCTTACATAATTGTCAGCTTTGTCATTCCAATTATGATACACAATAAACATATCTGATAAATCAGTTTCAGGTTTACCCATACGGATCAGTTCAGACTCTAAAAAACCTAAACCAGAGAAGGCCCAACAAGTGCTTGATCTGTTCTGATTCTTTACAGGAGTGATTTTATTCTCCTTAACTGTAGTAAATTGATACCCTTGTGTATCAGCATTGCCCTGAGCAGACAATGATGCGATTGCTCCTAGAAACAATCCGGATAGAACTAATTTTCTCATACGATGTGTCCTGTTTAGTTATTAGATTAATTCTTCTTGTGCAAAGAAAATGCATTATGGGCAGGAATAAAAATTTTTCAATCATTTTATTCCTGCCCATATTAAAAACAGAGACTATATTCTGAGTTATCCCAATATTACTTGTTGTAGATAAAAGGTTGCTGCACCAGCCAGGTAGCCTAGTAATGCGATCCATGATATCTTTTTCAAATACCAGATGAAATTCATTTTTTCTAAGCCCATTACGACTACTCCTGCAGCAGATCCGATAATTAAGATACTACCGCCAACTCCTGCGCAATAAGTCAATAACTGCCAGAAAATCCCATCTTGCACAAAGTTTGCCAGATATGCCGGATCAGCACTGGCCGCCAGACTCATTTCTGTAGCTATCGGGTACATGCCGATTGCTCCTGCTACTAATGGAACATTATCGACTACTGAAGATAACAAACCGATCAATAGATTTACAAAATAAACATTGTGTAATTTGTTATCAAGCATTTGTGCCATTGATTCAAGAACACCTGCTGATTGTAATGCTGCCACCGCTAAAAGGATCCCTAAAAAGAACAATAAAGTTGATCCGTCAATTTTCTTTATAACGGTTGCGACCCGCATTTTCTCAGGTTCTTCCACATTTGCTTTCTTTGCGTACATAATTTCGGTATATACCCAAATAAAAGAAAGTGACAACAAAACACCCATAAATGGAGGAATATGAAATATCGTTTTATAGACAGGAACAAGCAATAATCCTGACACGCCTAAAACAAAGATAGATATACGTTCTTTTTTAGATACCCAACTTAAGAATGAGTCACTATTTTCATCGTTCTCTTTTGGAGGCAGGTTGCCTTTCATTGTCTGACTCATAATTAGCAGTGGTATAAGTACTGATACCATTGATGGAATCAATAAGTTTTCCAGCAGAGCATTCGTAGATACGTTGCCTCTTACCCAAAGCATAATTGTTGTAACGTCACCAATCGGAGACCAGGCACCACCACTATTTGCTGCCAGAATTATCATGCCGGCAAACATCCATCTGTCTTTTTGATCATCGACAATTTTTCGAATCAGCATCGTCATAACAATTGCTGTCGTAAGATTGTCCAGAATAGCAGACATGAAGAACGTAAGTACTGTAATCAGCCATAATAATGTACGTTTGTTTCGTGTTTTAATTCGATTTGTAATAATCGCAAAACCACCGTGTACATCTACTAATTCGACAATAGTCATCGCTCCAACCAGGAAAACAAGAATTTCACAGACCTCTCCCAAATGTTCAATGATCTGGTATTCTAATACGAATTTGACGCATTGTTCCCATAATGACGCATTGGTAAGCTCTGAATGCGTCTGAATAAAGTGATTGAACTCGCCGGCACTTACCTCCGGAACTACATGTATTGAGTATGCAATATACATAATCCAGAGTAGCATACCTGTTAATAAAGCTGTCGCAGCTTTGTCAATTTTTAAAGGATGCTCCATTGCAATGCATGTATAGCCTGCAAGGAACAAAACGATCATCCAAGTAATCATAACATACAGATTAATATTTATATCTATTTATAATGAAATTAAGAGCATAAAAGTTGCGGCACCCATTAAGAATCCAATAAATGCATACAGGGTTATGTGTTTTAAATACCATGAAAAGGTGATTTTTTCTAATCCCATTGCAACAACACCAGCTGCTGAACCGATGATTAACATACTACCGCCTGTTCCGGCACAATAGCTGAGAAATTGCCAGAAGTTTCCGTCTGCTACAAAATGTTTCATGTATTCGAAGTTCGGATCTCCTGCCAGATCGGCAATGTTTGCCAATGGATACATACCTATAGCACCGGCTACAAGCGAACCATTGTCGACTACACTTGAGATAAACCCAATTGCTAAATCGATCAAATAGACGTTATGTACATGTTTGTCTAAAAACTCAGACATCATACCTAATATACCAGACACTTGTAAGGCTCCGACTGACATCAGGATACCCATGAAGTATAATATGGTAGCTGTATCTATTCGCTTAATAACATTTCCGACACGCATTTTCTGGGATTCTTCCAGAAAAGGTTTTTTAGCATACATGATTTCTGTATATACCCAGATATAGCCTAAAGACATCAATATTCCGATAACAGGAGGTAAATGAGTTACAGACTTAAATACAGGAACCAGAAGTATCCCGATTACACCAATCGCTAAAATTGATATCCGTTCTTTTTTTGAGACAAGAGACAGATAGGGTTCCTCTTCATTACTCTCTACTCCGGGCTCTTCTTCAATATTTCCTTTTAGTTTTCGGGCAATAAATATGCCGGGTACCACAATAGAGACAATAGAAGGTAAGAGTACTTGTTTTAATAGGAGAGCTGTGGAGACATTGCCCTTTACCCATAGCAAAATGGTCGTAATATCTCCAACAGGAGACCATGCACCACCAGCATTGGCTGCAATAATGACCATCCCGATAAATAACCACTTGTCCTCTTTATTATGTACAAGTTTGCGAAGCATCATAATAATAACAATAGCAGTTGTCATGTTATCTAACACCGCAGACAAAAAGAAGGTTACGAAAGTGATTAACCATAAAAGTTTCTTTTTTTCTTTTGCTTTGATCCGGTTTGTGATTACGGCAAATCCACCGTGCACATCAATGAGTTCTACAATTGTCATTGCAGAAATTAAGAAGAATAAGATTTCAGCAGTTTCACCGATGAATTTTACAATTTGTCTTTCGGCTACGAAATCAAAAACTTGCTCATGGTAGCTTTCGTGAGCATAAGAAGGATTAAGCTTCAAAAAAAACTGGAATGCTTGTTCACTTAATTGCGGGATAATAACAGATGCATCAAATGCATACAGTACCCATAGCGTCATCCCCATCACGAGGGCAATCGCACTTTTATTGATTTTGACTTTTTGTTCGAGGGCTATTAAAATATAGCCAAACAGGAACACGATGACCATGGCTGCTATCATACGTGTTTGGTTTTAGGTTATTTATTCAAATTGGGCGCAAATGTATATTTTTCTATTTAGGTAGGCTCACTTCTACCTGAAAAGTTGTTATAAATATTTCGAATAAGAAATAACTTTTTATTATAGAAACAAGATATGATTTGCTGTAATCTAAAACGAGGAGAGAGAAGAAAAGTTTTTTAATGGCATTAATTGAAGCTGTTTCTGATTTTATTTGTCCGTAAATGGTTGCTGCGGTGTTTACTACGAATAGTGTTAATATACTTAAAGTTGTTGTAATAAATTAGTGGGTAGTAAATACGCTTTTTGAAGACTTGGTGTTTTGATATATTAAACTTGCAAAGTGCGGTGTCAGAATTGAGCCTAAATGGCATTCATGTATAAGAAAATGTGCTAGGAGGCCATAGTTATGTACAACGAGATAGACGATTCAATCGAGTGTCTATCTGTTGTACGCTCTTATAATCCGGTATAAGGAATTTAATAATGTATCCCGTTTCCATAATAATTTCGGGGTTCCACATAATTAAAGTATAACTCAGATTCAGAATATCCTGCCTGTATAAGATATTTATGTACACATTGAGCAACCTGATCTTCTAATTCGTTATCTCGCTTAAATGCTATGACCTCTACAAGAGGATAGTTTTCAGTAACGGAATCTAAAAATAGAAATATCGAATGGATAATCTCGATCGTAATGTGATCGGAAGGTACATTATATATAGTGCTCAACTCTGTGTGCAGAGCTTTATTTACCTGAAAAAGCTTCTCGGGATCCGTTCCGTGAAATCTGAATGTTGGCATACCTGTAATGTTATTTAATTTGCTTTGATCAATTGACCCTGCAAATAAATACAAAAAAACAGATAGTCGGTGTATCTGTTTCAATGAAAATGACTATATTTGCACGCAACTAATTTTAAACATATTTCTTCTATGTCTTTTGTTGCAGAAAAAGTAGTTATGGACGGTCTTACTTTTGACGATGTCCTTCTTATTCCCGCCTATTCAGAGGTATTACCTCGTAATGTTGATTTATCAACAAATTTCACTCGTAACATTCGTATGAATATTCCTTTTGTTTCGGCTGCTATGGATACAGTGACTGAAGCTAAACTTGCTATTGCTATAGCTCGTGAAGGAGGAATTGGTGTAATTCATAAAAACATGTCGGTTGAAGAGCAGGCTCGCCAGGTAAAAATGGTTAAACGTGCTGAGAACGGTATGATTTATGATCCTGTTACAATTCTCAATACAGCAACTGTTTTGGATGCGTTGAAAATAATGGCAGAATACAAAATCGGTGGTATCCCTGTAGTTGATGAAGACAAACAATTAGTCGGTATCGTAACAAACCGTGATTTACGCTTCGAAAAAAACTATACAAAACTAGTTGAAGAGGTAATGACTGGCAAAGATCGATTAATTACGACTTCTCAAACGACTAACCTGGAGGATGCTGCAGAAATTCTTCAACAATATAAAATCGAAAAATTACCTGTTGTTGATAAGACTGGTGCTCTTGTTGGTTTGGTAACTTATAAAGATATCACGAAAGCAAAAGACAAACCTTTCGCATGCAAAGATGAAAAAGGTCGTTTGCGCGTAGCAGCAGGTGTTGGTGTTACTGCAGATACAATGAAACGAGTTGACGCGCTTGTTGAGGCAGGTGTAGATGCTATCGTAATTGATACTGCACACGGACATACAAGAGGTGTGGTTGATGTACTTAAATCAGTAAAAGCTAAATACCCGACATTAGAATGCGTAGTTGGTAATATTGCGACCGGAGATGCCGCTAAAATGCTTGTGGAAGCTGGAGCTGACGCTGTTAAAGTGGGTATTGGTCCTGGTTCTATCTGTACAACTCGTGTTGTTGCGGGTGTGGGTGTACCTCAATTATCAGCTGTTTACGATGTAGCAAAAGCTATTGAAGGGTCTGGTGTTCCTGTAATCGCGGATGGCGGTCTTCGCTATTCAGGTGATATTGTTAAAGCGTTGGCTGCAGGTGCCAATACAGTTATGGTTGGTGGTTTGTTAGCCGGAGTTGAAGAATCTCCGGGAGAAACAATCATTTATAACGGTCGTAAGTTTAAATCATATCGTGGAATGGGTTCTTTGGAAGCAATGGAGAAAGGTTCAAGTGATCGTTACTTCCAGGAAGGCGAAGTTGACGTGAAAAAACTTGTTCCGGAAGGAATTGCTGCCCGTGTTCCGTTTAAAGGCTCTTTATTTGAAGTAATTTATCAATTGGTTGGTGGTTTACGTGCAGGTATGGGCTATTGCGGTGCTGCAGATATAAAAGGACTACATAACGCTAAGTTTACTCGTATTACAAATGCAGGTATCGCGGAAAGCCATCCTCATGATGTAACAATTACGCGTGAAGCTCCGAATTATAGTAGAGGATAAACAGGATTCTTTTTCCTGAAGATTATACTAAAGGTATTATATATAGAAATATATGTAATACCTTTTTTTTATACTATATCTCTAACCGTATTTATCGGCTGACCCTTTTTAGCTTGAAAGCTTTTGATATTGTTTAATTTTCTCCGTTATTGATGTTAAATGATTGTTTAACGAGAACAAATATTCCTTAGATTCGTTTTGATTATGCGAACAGGATTTTAGATTTAATTGAATGATTTGCTTTATTGCGCAAAATAGTAGAAAGTTAAAAGCATAAACCTTAACCAGAAGTATCTCTCGCTATTCTATTGATAAGAATAAATCTTATATGATTATTACTTTATTATGGTATGTGCTGATCTATAGAGAAATATTGATATGAATAAATTTAATCTCAGCGTGCTTTGTTTAGTGTTGTTTCACTCACTAAATATAGCTGCACAAAAAATTGCTGTGAAGACTAATCTGCTTTATGGTGGAATTACTTTAACTCCGAATTTAGGAGCAGAAATAAGTATAGCTCCGCGATGGACCTTAGATTTATCCGGAGGATATAATCCCTGGAATCTTCATGGAAGCATCTCAAATAATAAAAAACTGGTTCACTGGCTCGTCGAACCTGAGGTGCGTTATTGGCTATGTCAAAAATTTTCCGGACACTTTTTCGGAACTCATCTCTTATTTTCTCAATATAACATTTCACAGCATCGTCTTCCCTGGCTCTTAGGGAAAGGCTCGCAGAATTATCGTTATGAAGGTAATGCTGCAGGTGGAGGTTTAACCTATGGATACCAGTTTATATTAGGTAATCACTGGAACCTGGAAGCCTCTATTGGCATTGGTTATGCACGTTTGTGGTATGACAAGTTTAATTGTCTGAAATGTGGCGAGAAGTTGGAAAGTAGTCACAGAAATTATTTTGGACCGACTAAGGCTGCAATAAGCATTGTCTATCTAATCAAATAACGTAAGAATATCTCAGAATTTTGGCTTAAATCTATCAAAAAAATAATCTGAACAAATAATTCAGATATGGAATCTATGCTTTAGAAGAAATAATAAACGAATATAATTGTCTAATTTTTTTACTCTCAATTTTATGAAAAAGCTTAGTTATTTAGCGAGCATGCTTGCTGCTCTCTTTTTTGTTGCATGTACAAGCAACGAGATCCCTGGTGATACAGATGACACGCAGGGCGATCGGATTGTGAAAATTAACGTAGATCATCTATCTACGAAAGCAGAACAACCCGGAGCTGTTGATAATTCTTACACGAAAGTGGAAGATGGTGTTATCTATTTTTTTAAAGATGGAGGTACGGCTGTCTTTGCTTATCGATTGACTGCGGATGATATTGCAACACTGGGCGGATCAGAATCTATGAAAAACATCACAGTAACAGGTGTTCCTCTAACTGCAAATCATGTTGTCATGGTTTCCAACCTAAATAAGGCAAATAAGTCTTATCCTCCTTTTGCAGGCAATACGCTTGCTACGATAAAAGCTTTTCCTTTCTCAATTAAAGAACAGCAGCCTGTTGGTGGAGCAGATGCATCATTACCAGTCGCAGAGGTAGTAATGTCAGGAGAAACAAATATCACACCTGATGCTTCCAATCCGGCAGTTGGCAGCGCAGCGATTACAATTGCTCCTGTTTTATCCAGATTAGAGGTAGGTGCTGTTAGATGCAGGACTTTGCCCGGGACAGTTTTACCCGGAACTTATGCTGATGGTCAAATTACAAAGTTCCGATTGAGAGGCATTTTCATTACGAATCATTATGAGCTGGGAACAGTATTTGGATTCGGACAAAATGCTACATATAAGCCGACTGACCCTTTATTGTATACTGCAGCATTTAACAATGGCTTAGTTGATTTCTATTCCGAACCTAACACATTATCGAAAAAAGCATCAAATTATTTTGCGTATCATACATTCCCTTCTGTAAATGTTTCGGATATGCCTCACATTGTTGTATCTATCGATAATATTTGGTACACTGATATTGATGGAAATGAAAAAGAATGGAAATCAGGAGGAATTCAGTTCTTTACAGTTGAAAAGTATAAAGCGGGAAGCACAGAATTAACTCGTTTTGCACCGGCTAAGATATATCGTATTTCTGGTACAGATCCTGAAACTGTATATGTTGCTGTAGACAAAGATGGAAACACAAT
The DNA here is from genome assembly GCA_051657185.1 of Bacteroidales bacterium. Taxonomy (GTDB): domain Bacteria; phylum Bacteroidota; class Bacteroidia; order Bacteroidales; family UBA7332; genus UBA7332. Next base: position 13,575 of record JBOFKE010000299.1, read on the forward strand.
TGTTGATGCAAATGGTAATCCTGTAATATTCACCGGAGCAAATGATCCAAAACTACCGGAAGGAGCTAAGACCGTTCAAGTAACAGTTCCTAGTGGTACAGGAGGGTTAGAGTTTGATTTAGGTGATCTGACTGATAAGCCGTATGATAAAAATAAAACAGTGGAATGTAGTATAACTATTCTTCCTTGGAACCTAGTCAATATTACACCTATCAAATAATTATTGATATTAACAAAGAAGGTTGCTTAGTTGCAAGCACTGAGCAACCTTTCTATCTATGCATTGTGTGATAAACAATATACAGTAATGCCTACAAAACTTTTCTTATACTTCCTCTCTCTTTGGAGTCTATTTATAATTGCGTGCACACATGAGGATACAAGTAATTGTGCTCAAGGAATTCAATTACATTTTACGCATTTGCTTAATAAACAAAATCAAAATTTATTCGGAGAGAAGGTGAATGGTGTCTCCGTTTATGTATTTGGAGCAGACGGAAAATTCGTCGATACCTATGTGAGTGGAAACACAAAACTAACGAATGATTATGTAATGACGCTTTCTTTGAAGCCCGGAACTTATCGGCTAATTGTTTTGGGAGGTGATATGAATACATATCAGGTAGGTGAAATGAGTAATTCACAAAGTGACAATTTTGACCTATTACTCAGAAAAGGCGTAACTGATATTAATCATTTTGCTTTTCTTATAAATAAAGAATATCAAGCAGGGTCAGAATTAAATATTTCATCTGAGCTATCTCACTTATTTTATGGATATGCATCCGGATTAGATGTTGAATATGGAACATATACTGATGCGACAATTGATTTGATAAGAGATACAAAAAGGATTAATGTTCGTATAACAGGATATAGGTTCTTAACCGATCATCTGTTTCGTGATCAACAAAATCCCGGAATAGATGTGGAGGCTTTATCTTTAAACGGACGCTATAAAAACGATAATTCAATTGATGAATATGCTAAAAAACTAAGATATATTTTCAGTAATAATAAGCAGTCCGGTGATACTCTGAATTATACTGCAATTATGATGCGTTTACTTATTGAGAATGATCCTTCACAGTTAAAGGTCATTTTACCTGCTGTACAAAATGAATTATATAATAAGAATATGGTGGAGCAAATCTGTAAGAATCCTCAATATAAAACGCAAACAGATTTAGACAGAGAGGAAACGTTTAATTTCGATATCTCCATATTGCCCGATCTTAATATATCTATTAAAATTAATGGTTGGGAAATTATAGAAGTTACGCCTGATCATAATAAAATTAATTAATCTTCAAACACCATGCATACACATAATATTCCTAAATATAGATTCTTGATTTTGTGTCTGCTTCCATGTCTGCTCAGCTTGTGTATAAGTTGTGAATCATTGGAGCTTGATGATACCAAATCAGATGTGAAAGAGGTTCAGCTA
>JBOFKE010000300.1:0-3139 GCA_051657185.1 Bacteroidales bacterium
GGTATATCTTCGCAACGATACGGTGTATCTTTTAAAAGAAACGGCGTATCTTTTCAGAGATACACCGTATAAATTTGACAATCTCCGGATTCTTTTATACGTTCACTACAAAAGTTTTTTTTCGCGTTTTATTTGCAACCATTTGCAACATCCTTCGGAAACCCTTTATGGATCGGGGATTGATGCTGTTGCAAATGGTTGCAAATGAAAATCCATTTGCAACGCGTAATTGTCTGTAATATAAATATTTGCAGGCCTGTTGCAAATGTTGCAAATAAAACTTCACATTCTGTTTGTGGTAAGTCCCTCCGTAAGGAAGCGAAAGCAGAATCTACTTGTTTTAGAAGGTAAAAAAATATTATGATTACGTTAAAATATAACTTAATATTTGCAGATTTCGGAAATAGGACTACTTTTGTATCAGAATTCTGAAACAGATATTCAATGCCTCTTTAGCTCAGTTGGCCAGAGCACGTGATTTGTAATCTCGGGGTCGTTGGTTCGAATCCGACAAGAGGCTCAAAAAAGCAGCAAATTTATTTGCTGCTTTTTTTTTGAACAAAAATCTCCTCAAAATCATAATTTATAATCAAAAAGAGACTTATCTAATCTTCCTTTCAACATTCCCTGATTGTTTTTGTTAATTGCTTTTCAAACTGTTACTTATTGGTAGTTCGTATAAAATAAAACTTACATTTATTCCTTTTGTATACCACATAAATTCTTTTACATTTGCAAACAAACATATACGTTATTGTAATTTTAATTCGGATCATACAAATACCGATAAAAACCAACATATATAATTATGAATGAACAAGTAAAAGTAAAAGAGTTGGATAGTGTCGTTATTCGATTCTCAGGAGATTCGGGTGACGGTATGCAGTTAGTCGGAAATATATTTTCGAACCTGGCTGCCATTCTTGGAAATGAGATATCTACATTTCCGGACTATCCGGCAGAAATGCGTGCTCCACAAGGTTCATTGGCAGGGGTTTCTGGATTTCAGGTACATCTGGGTGCATCAAAAGTTTTAACCCCCGGAGATAAGGCAGATGTATTGGTTGCGATGAATCCTGCAGCTCTTAAAGTAAATAAAAACTACCTTAAACCACAATGCGTAGTTATTATCGATGAGGACTCGTTTACTGAAAACGATCTTAAAAAAGCTCTTTTTACAACGAATGATCCTTTTGAGGAATTAGGCTTAAAGAATGTGCAAGTTCTGTCTGTTCCGATCACATCGATGACTAAAGCCGGATTGGAAAGTTATGGATTAGATAATAAATCGGCAGTCAGATGTAAAAACATGTTTGCATTAGGCCTTATTTGCTGGTTATTTAATCGTCCGATTGATAGTGTAACACCTTTTCTGAAAAAGAAATTTTCAAAGAAAGAGACTATCATGCAAGCTAACATCAAGACATTAACAGATGGTTATAACTTTGGTGCAAATACGCATGCGACTGTAACAACTTATCATATTGAAACGAATGAGCATCCTAAAAAAGGATTCTATACAGACATAAATGGAAATACAGCCACTGCTTATGGGTTGGTTGCTGCTGCAGAGAAATCAGGACTACCTCTGTTTTTAGGAAGTTATCCGATTACTCCTGCCACAGATATTTTGCATGAACTGGCGAAACGCAAAGATTTAGGTGTGAAAACCGTTCAATGTGAAGATGAAATCTCAGGAATATGTACTGCAATTGGTGCCAGTTTTGCCGGAAACCTTGCAGCAACGTCAACTTCAGGACCAGGTTTAGCACTTAAAGGAGAAGCAATAGGTTTAGCTGTAATGGCTGAAATACCATTAGTAATTGTAGACGTTCAGCGTGGTGGTCCATCTACCGGTTTACCTACAAAAACGGAGCAGTCAGATTTAATGCAAGCACTATACGGACGGAATGGTGAAAGTCCGCTTGTTGTTATTGCAGCTACTACTCCGACAAATTGTTTTGATGCTGCTTATTGGTCTTCTAAGATTGCAGTAGAGCATATGACTCCTGTTATTTTATTGACAGATGGTTTTATTGCAAATGGATCTTCGACCTGGAAAATACCAGATTTGAATGATTATCCTTCAATTACGCCCCCTTTTGTTTCTGACGATATGAAGGAGAGCTGGAAGCCATATATGAGAAATGAAGATACGAAGGTAAGATATTGGGCTGTACCGGGACGAGAAGGTTTTGAACATCGTATTGGCGGATTGGAAAAAGATTATGCGACAGGAGTTATTTCAACTGATCCACTTAATCATCAGATTATGACTGATACGCGCCAGGCTAAAATAGATAAAATCGCTGATTTTATACCTGAGTTGAAGGTTGAAGGTGCAGCTGACTCAGATTTTCTGGTCGTTGGTTGGGGAGGTACTTACGGACATTTAAGTTCGGCTGTTGATATGATAAATGCTTCAGGAAAGAAAATAGCTCATGTTCAGTTTGAGTTTATTAATCCACTTCCAAAGAATACAAAGGAAGTGTTAAGCCGATATAAGAAGATTATTGTATGTGAATTGAATCTTGGTCAGTTTGCTGGTTATTTGAGAATGGTTTATCCTGAAATTCGTATTGAACAATTTAATAAAGTGCAAGGACAACCATTTATGGTATCTGAATTAGTAGACCGTTTTAATAAACTTATGGAGGAAAAATAAGATGAATTCACAATATACTGCTAAGGATTTTAAGAACGAACAACAGATTAAATGGTGTCCGGGGTGTGGAGACTTTGCTGTTTTAAACTGCCTTCATAAGGCAATGAGCGAAATTGGAGTTGCTCCGGCAAATACTGCTGTTATTTCAGGAATCGGATGTTCTTCACGTTTACCATATTATATGGGTACATATGGTTTTCATACGATACATGGACGTGGTTCTGCAATTGCAACAGGTGTAAAAGTAGCTAATCCTTCATTGAGTGTCTGGCAGATTACCGGAGACGGGGACTGTCTGGCAATTGGAGGTAATCACTTTATTCATGCAGTCAGAAGAAATATAGATATCAACATTGTTTTATTGAACAATAAGATTTATGGATTAACTAAAGGACAGTACTCTCCAACGACAGAACGGGGTTATGTGACTAAATCCTCTCCTTATGGTACAATAGAGGATCCTTTTAATCCTGC
>JBOFKE010000301.1:0-2951 GCA_051657185.1 Bacteroidales bacterium
AATGAAGTCAATGTCTTCTTTATTTCTGAAACGACAATAAAAAGACAGTTTGTAAGCGTTTTGGAAAATACGGCTTTGGTGGATAGGTAATTTGAGTTTGCGTGAAATATTTTTCCCATATTTATTTGTCAGGCTTTAATAACTCTAAAAACGTTACTCCACGCTTTGTTATTCTAAACTTTTGCGATGGATGATTTAGCGTATTTGGTATTGTACGCTCTATTAGTTGTTGTTCGATTAACTTTTGAATAATTTTATTTAGTTGACCTGATACCTTCTTTTGTCCTAAAAGGATTGAGATTTCTTGTCTTGATTTTACTTCATGTATCAAACACTGTAGGACTTCTGAGTACAAACTTCGTTTTTCGAACTCTTGCTGTAACTCTTGCTGTAACTCTTGCCGCAACTCTTGCTTTTCAGCCAGTTCTGTTGTATAATCTAATTTTACAAATTGAACCTGAAACGATAATCCGACTTCACGCCAACGAAGTTCAATGTTTGGATACTCTTTCAACTCATCAGAGATTAATTTTAAACCATTACCCCATTGATCGATAATGCCAAGTCGTTTGAATACAGGTGCTATCAGTTTGTTACGTGCATCACTCTGGCGGCTATCCATTGCAGAATAGTCGATTGACGGAGGCAATAGACCTGGGCTTGTAATCTCCAACATATCATCATAGATCGCGACCTTTACATCTTTACCAGTGAGAGAATAAGGCGGTGTGCTACCTCTGAATATCGTTCCCTGAATCAGGTGTTTATCTTCATATGTGATAAATTTAATCTCTGGTAATATCCCAGGATAGCATCTGTCAAAGATGATATTACTAATCTTCTCCTCAATTGCCATTAGCATATCTTCGTCCAGTCCAACAATCTCACGAGGCTCATCAGCAATACCGATAAGTAGATCACCCCCTGCATCATTGGCAAAGGCGATAACTGTTTTCGCCAAATCAGAGTTTTCTGGCAAATATTGGAGTTAAGCTCCAATCTCCTTTATTTGACACGCTCTGCGATACTTTGCATCAAAGTATCTGGCGTTTTGTTTATAAGAGCTAATATATTGTTGTTATCCATTATTTATTGTATTAAGTAATAATATATTAGTACTACGAAGATAATAGAAGTTATTGGCTTATCATATTTTGAGCAGAATAGATGTATTCATTTAACTAGCCCTACAACTCTGTCTCATAGTCAAGACTCATTCCTTTTACTTAATAGTAGAAAATGCTTAATAAATGATTCAGGATATTACTTTGTCTAATATCCCAATGAAACAAAGAGTGAAGCTTTGTTTTTTCTTCCATCGATTTTTATTTCATTGAATCTGGAAGTATTTGAGCTAAATGACTCCCAGAAAATATTAGGTAAACGACCTCTTAAAGCCTTTGAACACAACTGATCTGATGGTATTGAGTTTAACTTGTCAGTAATTTTGTTAATAATCAATAGAACTTCATCCGGATGTTTTTTAATTTGATGTAAAAGACTAAATCTGAAAACATTGTCTTCCAAAGAGTTAATAACAGACCAGTCAGCCTCAGTTATAGCTGAATTAATAATTGAATCTATTCGCTCAATGTTGTCATAAAAGCCAACATTATTTTTCGTTGTTTCAAATTTGGTCAGAACTCCTTTATTCATTTCAAAAGAAGCTGTATTCAGAAAATGGGTTAGGGAAATATAATCTGTTTTTGTGGCAATAGATTTATTCATCCAGGTTACGGGTAATGCATATTCTTTGGTTAATGTTTCCCCAGTAATATCGGCCAATCTTTGCATTCTCGTCTGTCTGTCTGGTATAAAATCTGAAATTTCAATACCAACTGGATGTGCAAATGGCTGATAATAGGGTTGTATATCATTGATCAGTAAACATCCTTCATTCGTTATATTCATACTTACAATGCACATATCCAGACGGGGATTAGGAATAACGACAAAGTCGAATCTGTCAAGCTCCTTAAATACGATATCAAAGACATCTCTTGGAGTATTTAAATTGAACTTACTCAATACAGGCTCCTCCAGAATATATACTTTATCTTGATATATAAGAGAATCACCTACAGAGGGGAAACAAGGAGTAAAAGCTGCCAATATGGCAATTAAAGCAAATAGTTTTTTCATTTTTTGTAATTATTAGATTTACACTAATTATGTGCTTACGTCAGAGGTTATCATAGTTTTAAACCATCCGGCAGCGAGAAGTAATTTGAGCCGTCTAAGCTGAAAATTTATGATTGATATTATTCATCTCGTGTAATACCGATTATGTCTTTCTTATAGTACTGATATTTATGTTTTTCAGTATTTTAGCAGAATATTAGAGATGTTGTCTTTCAGCGCAAATATATAAAAAATATTAAAAAGAAATGGTTTGAAGATTAAATAAAAAAAGCGCTGAAAACTTTTGTTTTCAGCGCTTTTAGCGGAGAGAGAGGGATTCGAACCCCCGGTACCTTGCAGTACAACGGTTTTCAAGACCGCCGCATTCGACCACTCTGCCATCTCTCCAGATAAGTATCGCTATCGAGCGTTATTCTCAATTGCAGTGCAAATATAGTATAAAAAGATTGAAATTGCCAAATGTTAGGGACAGTTATTTTCGTGTAATTGTGTATTTGAGAGTTGTTTTCTGCTGTATATATCAAGAAAGAGTTTGAGGATAAGCAAGTAAGAAGGAATAGATGCTGTGTTATAAATTTTGTGAATATAGGAAACAAGACGACCTTATCGTCCTGTAATTTGTTTATCTTTCGCATTGATTGAATCAAAACAGAAGAAAGATGAAAGAGAAAATTATTTATACAATAGTGATTATAGTGAGTTTCGGGATGATGCTCTCATCGATGTTTATCGAAACCTGGATACAAAAACCTTTATTATTAATCGGATGTGTGGGGCTTTACTTTGCGTTCTCGAACAAAGACTCGTTG
>JBOFKE010000302.1:0-4095 GCA_051657185.1 Bacteroidales bacterium
GATTGACGGATAAGGAGTATGCGGAGGGTGTGTCATTGGATTTATTGCGAGAGCATCCAAATGTGGTGACAACGGATCGTTTGCATCTAGCTGTGTCGTTGCGTAGCTTCCGGGCTGAGAAACTTTCTTTATTTGTTCAACAGTTGTTGGATAAGGATAGTGTGGCGGCTCGGTGTACTTTGTCTGAATTGGATAAGTATCCGATCGTGATAACGAGGAGTGTGGATTTGGCTAAAAGATGGTTGAAGAAGCAGGCGAGGGGAAATGAGCGTTATGGGATGATTGTTTCGTCACAGGCATATCGTTTGCGTCCGCTGGCTATTGATGTGCGCTTTAAGCCTGATCCTGTGCATTGGTTTCTAGCTGATCGTTCGGACATTCGTTCGTCTTATTATCTGGAAGATGTGGTGACGGAGTTTGATATTCAGGGTCTGGAGCTGGATTATACGTGCGTGGTCTGGGATGGTGATTTTAGATGTGAGGGCGATCATTGGGGCACGTATTCGTTTAGGGGTAATAAGTGGGTTCGAATTAATAAGGAGGAGCGTAAGATGTATCTGAAGAATGCATACCGGGTATTGCTTACGCGGGCTAGACAGGGTATGGTGATTGTGGTGCCTGAGGGTGATGTAGAGGATATTACGCGTAAACCTGAGTATTACGATGCAAGTTATGCGTACTTGAGAGATTTGGGTATAAAGGAACTTCATAATGAGGATGTATAAGCTAGTAGCCAAGCCAGATCTTTTTTTGTAATGAAAGGTGACTGAATTAATGGCGAAACTTGTTTTGTGCTAAATTAAAAGTGCTTGAGTCATATTTTATAAATATCACGATCCAAAACTTAATCTAAGATTGATTTGTTTATATAATAATGTCATATCTAACAAATTGAGAATGAAAAATATACTAATCATAGGTGCTGGTCCTGGTATCAGTAGGGCTACAGCTGAAAGATTTGGAAAAGAAAATTTTCGCGTACAATTAATAGCTCGAAATGAATATAATCTTGAGAATGAACGTAAGCGTTTAGAGAAACAAGGTATTGAGTGTTGTTATGTCGTTGGAGATGCTTCAGATTTCGGATCATTAAAACAAGCAATAGATCAGTTATTACATTTATTTGGAGTTCCGGATATTGTTTTGTATAATGCATCAGGTTATATAGCCGGAGATCAGTTTGAATTGACTTGGGATCAAATAAGATCAATGATAGATATAAATGCCGGCGGAGCCTATAATACAGCGCAGATTATTATGCCTCATTATGAAAAAAAGAAACGCGGTAACTTGTTTTTTACGGGAGGTTGCTTGTCTATGGATGGAGATCCGGAGTGGCTATCGCTCTGTATGGGGAAGGCAGCGATGCGAAATTTTGTACAAGCATTAGCTAAAAAATATGAGAATACGCAAATACGAATTTCGCAAGTTACAATATGTGGTATTGTAACTTCTAATTCAAAGAAAAATAGCCCTGCAATAATTGCTGATGTATATTGGAATTTATGGAGTTCTGAAGATATATTTGCGAATGAGATAATTCATTAACTATGACGAAAGAAATAGTATGTATCGGATTATTATGTATTAATTATTTTGTATTAGAGGCGCAAGAGTCCAAGCTTCAGAAGATGTTTGATTATAAGCGCTTTTTTGAGTTAGAGGACTATGTCCGGGATTCTACAAGCAATGAATGGAGGAATTCATGTAATGGATTAATCTATAGAGCATTTCTTAATAATGCGTTTGGTAAGTTAAGAGAGTCGGACTCTCTTATTTATAAATTGTTTGATGATTGTGAGGACATACCCGACTCTACGCGATATCTTTTACATGAGCTAATTATTGATAATAATACGAAAAGATCCAATTATTCAAAAGTATTAGAGACTTACAAACAGCTGGAAGGTGTAGATTCTGATTATATTACAATGCAGAAGAAGCCTGCATATAGAAATATGATAACTCTTTATGATCCTTTAAAAACAAAATTGCCCTTACGTGTCGTTAAAGGAGAAGAGTATCATTACATACCATTTCATAAAAATGGTATGGGACATTATGTCTTACCTGTTTCACATGGAAATGTAACTGAGGATTTTGTATTTGACTCAGGAGCAAATATGTCCGTCATTACAGAATCAATGGCTGATTCGATGGATATGGATATTTTGAATAGTGGTTTAGTTGATGTTGGGACATCAATTGATGGAACAGTAAAAGCAAAAATTGCATTTGCAGATCAGCTTAACTTAGGTAATTTAATCGTTGAAAATTGTGCATTTCTTGTACTACCAGATTCGATTTTAGATTTTAAAGAAGTAAATTATAAGATCAAAGGGATTATTGGATATCCTGTGATGAGAGAAATGGGAGAGATGATTATAAGTAAGCAAGGTATAATGTCAATACCTCCTGTTCCTGTTTATAAGAAAAAAAGTAACTTATTTATGGATGGACTAAGTCCTATCCTGAAAGCCGAATATAAAAATCAAACTGTTCAGTTATTGTTTGACACCGGTTCTACAGGAACTCAAATGTATGCTTCGTTCTACACTAAATATGATATCGATACGAAACGCTATGGAGATCTTACGACCATAAATATAGGAGGAGCAGGAGGTTCTACTCGTGTAACTTGCTTTGCGTGGAAAGATTTTCCACTAACGATTGCTGACTATAATATTCAATTACCCCTGGTTCATGTTCTAATAACTCCATTAGGATTAAAGAGGTATGTAAGTGATGGTGTTATTGGTCAAAATATGGCAGAAGAATACGAAGAAATGATTATCAATTTTAAAGATATGTACCTGACATTTGATAAAAAGATAGAGAAATAATATATACAAACGGCTTAAGATAGATATCATCCAATCTTAAGCCGTTTGTATATTCAGTCTATGCTTAACTCAATTGCATTGTTTAAAAAATGGTGGAACGGAACCTGAAGAGCAAATAATTGAAGCGCTTGGTTGGTCCAATCATTGTTATTAAAGAATATATCGGGTAGCTCTTTATTGATTAAATAATTCTTGAGCTTCAATAGTTCGGGATGAGAAAAGGTTTTAGAGAAACCTCGAGGCAGGTTTTTCAGACAATCTTCTGAATCAAGTTCTTTGTATTGTGCAAGAAAATTGGATTCTGAGATTATAGAAATAAATTCATCGGTATGGGTATATATAGATTTCCGGATTGATGTTAATATTTTGGAGTCTGGACACCAAACACCTCCTCCGATCAGACAATTTCCAGGTTCGAGATGAATATAGTACCCGCTAAATTTTGATTTTTTTCCTCCTTTTGCAAAGAAAGCACTGAAGTGAGTTTTATAAGGTGTTTTATCAATAGAGAAACGGGTATCTCTATAAATTCTCCAGGTACAATCCGTAGCCGTCAGATTACGTATTTCAAGATCAAAAGTACTTAATCCCAGAATAAGCTTTTCTACTTCTAAATTAAATCTAGCCTTTATAAGTTCGTAACGTTCTTTGTTCTCAATGAACCAGTCTCTGTTATTGTTGCTTTTCAAGTCTTTTAGGAAGTCAAGTATTTCATTCATAATAATTGTTTTTATTAATTAGAACAACAGACTGATACAAATGTTTAACCATTTACTTTAAACAAATAGTTACTGAAATATGTTACCTCAATATTAATAGAAAAATTGATAGAATGATAACAATTATAACAGGAGATAAGAATAGTGGGAAAAGCACTTACCTGAAGCATTGGTATCTTCAAGATAAGATCGGTAGTGGCGTAATCTCTGAAAAGACATTTCTGGTAAACACACATATCGGCTATGATGTTGTGTATTTACCGGGTGAAGAGAAAATTCCTCTTTGTCGATTATCTCAATATACTGAGGATCTTTGGGGCAGTGAGCTAATCCAACAGGGGAGGTATTTGTTTTGTTCTTATACATTTAAAAGAGTCGAAGAGTTTTTGAGAAAAAAACTTGAGGAGGAATCTGTATTGTGGATTGATGAAGTCGGGTTTCTTGAATTGTATGGTCATGGATATGCAAAAATAATTGATCAGGCAAAGAAAAAGAATATACAATTACGAATGACGGTCAGACAAAGTTTACTT